>CALCBO010000109.1 GCA_937897245.1 uncultured Caryophanales bacterium
TGGTAAATCTGATACAACTATTGGTAATCCAAGCACTCTAGCCTCCAATAATGATATTCCTTGTCCCTCATATAAAGATGGGAATATAAAATAATCGCACTGAGCCATTAAATAAAAAGGATTTGATTGAAAATCCGTAATATGAACATTTTTTCCTGCAATTTCTTTAAATTCTTCTAAAAATTCTCCTCCACCAATTATATATAATTCACAATCAGAATGTTTATCGGCAAAATTATTAAAAGCTCGTATTAATGCTCTTTGGTTTTTTGCCGCACTTAATCTACCATTATTTACAAAATTTATTTTATTCTTATTTACTTCAAACCCTGTTGGAATAGCAGCTAAATATTTCACACGTTCCCAGTCAAGGGTATTATGTGCATAATAAAATTTATTTAAAGGAATATTAGAGAAACTACTAATATTGATCTTCATAACTTCTTCGCTCGCAGAAACTAATTTATCGTAATATGGATATGTGCTAAAAACCGCTGAAAGTGGAGTATATAATGGTTTATTGCCATTTACGTCTCTATTCTGATCAGCAATCATATCATTATGTTGCCATATGATTTTTTCACCTTCAGCATTTATAAATAAATAACTGTAGAATGGACTATACCCAGTAAAATTAATCAATTTATCAAACTTTGACATACCAAAGCAACGTTTAAACTCTCGTTTATACATTTCATCAGGAAGAAGGTTTTTAAGTTCATCCGTTCCAATACCTAACTGCAATGTAATATCTTTAGCGCATTCTTCTAATAGAGTCTGTGCATATGTCCCAGCTCGGCAAAGAATGCGTACATTTGGATTTATAGATTCAATCATATTCGAATATAACTTATCTTTTTTATTTAATACAATCAATGATTGAATAACACTTAAAACATTTAATATAAAGTGTTTATTAATTTGAGAATGTAAACTTTCAATTTCTAATTTTTTATTTTTAAACGTTAATGATTCAATGAATTTTTTATCATCTAAAATTGTATTAATCATATTGTTATAAACAAAAATAACTTGATTAATTTCATCATCATCTTTAACTGGTTCAATTAATTCTAAATTATGTTTATTTTTACTTTCTTCATACGTACCTCCTAAACTGCGATAACTAATAATGAATATGTCTTCTTTCCACCAGTAGTATTTCTTACCGTTATGCTCTTACCGCTTATTGAGAACCATTGGTTATTTGAACCTGTTGATGGTGTATCCCTTTCAGTTAACTGAGCACCGATTATCTCATTAATTCCATAGGCAGTTAAATCATATGTTTGATAACTTCCATTACTAACTGAAGCATTAAAAACGATTATTTGAGGACAAGTAGCACTACTTCCAGTATGAGATGAACCAAGAGGTGAATGTAACCAACAGACTTTATCTAGATAGTTATATGGTATCTTACCTGTAATAACTGCATCTTCTACATCACTAGACATATATGTGCAATATCCATCAGGTTTGAATTCAACCCAGAAATTTTCACCATATGAGTTATTTTTAAATCCCATAATACAGTCATCTATCCTTTGAGTCCTTGCAAATATTGCGTAAGTAGGCATTCTTGGATCAGATGATTCTGAACCAATACTAAAATGAGATGCCCACGAGCCATTGTAAGATAAACCGCTAGAACTAATGCTTAGGTTTCCAATAGTTCCACTAGTTGATTTAATTGCTCCAGTACTATCAACACTAAAATTACTACCCACCTTAATTGATGCACCTTTAATATCAAATGAACTATCTCTTACAAAGTAATAAGTGCCACCACCTGTTGTAATAGAAATATCTGTTGTTTCTGGAATCAAGAGATAACCAGTATCAGTTCCAACATCTGCACTTCCATCTTTCCTATAAACGATATAAATATAGTCATTTTGTTTCAAACCATAATACTCAACTTTTGTATAACCAGTTAAAGCTGAACTACTATTTTGATTTGATCTTGTATGAGCTTTTACATAACTACTTGAGTAAACAGTTGGATATGATGCTGCATTTGGAGTTGATATCATTGTATAGTCAAAACTTGACTCTGCATAAGAACGGATATATACAGTAAGATTTGTTGCTTTATTTACTGTTATTTTGCTTACTGCATACGATGATGCTACTCCTTGGTTATTTGACTTATATGCGATTAAACCAACAGACGATAGTTCTATACCACTACTTGTCCCAGGAGTTCCTGCATAAAGTCTATTTGAGTCAATTGTAAAACCACCGATCTTCCCTTGAAGAGCAGAAAGTATACCTGAATTAACCCAAGTAGCATCAATTGCATCCGCCAAGACATACACATATCCACCACTCGTATATATACCTCTAGATGCACCTTCAGAGTTTTTTGAGCCTGCTAAAGCACTACAAATATTAGCCCAATTTACTGTTGCATCTGAACCAGCAGGACCTTGAGGACCTGTCGCTCCAGTTGGACCTTGTGGACCAGTAGGACCTTGTGGTCCTGTTGCACCTGTAGGGCCTTGAGGTCCAGTAGAACCCGTATCCCCTTTTGGTCCCTGACTTCCTGTAGCACCTTTATCGCCTTTATCACCTTTTGGACCTTGTGAACCTGTGGCACCAGTTGCGCCAGTATCTCCTTTATCGCCCTTAGGTCCTTGACTACCAGTTGCTCCAGTATCACCCTTTTCGCCTTTAAGTTCAGTCTTTTGTGTATCTGTTAGGTTAATCTTTAGACCTACTGCTGTGACAGTTCCTGTCGGATCTACCGTGAAATTAGGACCTACTCTAATACCATCAGTTCCTACATATACACCGTTATGACTTGTATCACTAAACGATGTTACACCTTTATAAATTCCTTTATCAGAAATAGTAAAACCACCAATAGAACCTTCTGTTGAGGTAATTTTACCTGTTACATCAAGTCCTGTTGAGGTGGCTTTCATTACTGTTTTCTTATTAGCATAAAGTTCGAAAGAGCTACTATCAAGCTTCCAACCAAATGATGAGCTAGAGTTTCCATACGCACTATCGGCTTTCTTTGAGACCTCTGCAGAGATATTAGTTGCAGTTTGTTTTAGAGTTGATACTTCACTTTCTATAGAAGTCACGTCTTCTTGTATTCCATCAATATCTGACTCAATGGTTTCTATTGTCTTTGTTTGAGTACCTACAGTACTAGTTAGTCCATCAATATTTGTTTTGAACTCAGCTTGTTTTTCTTCAACGGTCTTTACTGATGTTCTTATCGTATCAGTGCCATTTTGTTCTACCCATTTAGCGCCATTATAGACCATAGTTACGGGCGGAGTTTTTGAAGTATCCACCCATAACTGACCTTTATACGGATTTTCTGGAGCAGTTGACTGAGTCGCCACATCATTCAATGAATAAATTGTAAATTGATTCTGTGACTTCATAGTACCACCCTCCTTAAATCACTACTTCAACCATAAAAGTTGCTTTTGTTGCTACATCAGAACTTGAAACAGATAATGTTTTACCTGTCTTCTTTCCGCTTGTACCCCAGCTAGTGTCAATAGCACCATCTTTGTTATATTTCGTCCAAGTATAAGTTCCTGAACCTGCTGCATCTACTTCAACTCCAGCTTGATATACAACTGCTTTTAATACTGTGCTTCCTACTCCATTTTTGAATACATCTCCACCTGTTGATGTTATTTGAACTTGAAGAGGATCTGCATTATCGATGAAAGTTGCAACATCATAAAATTTTGAATTATAAGTTGCAGATGCTGAATCAGTATCCTTGCAACAACACTTAAATACGGCATATGATTCAACTGCTGAAGCATAAACGGTGATTGTCGCTGTTGAAGTTCCCGTATATTTACCAGTTGTATCTGCTAATTTATACCAACCAATACCGAAGTCAGCATCATATCCAGCTGATGAAGATGATGAAACTGAAGAGTCCATAATTGCCCATTTATATGTGACATTTGTTGTATCTACACTAGAGCCTCTCCATAGTTCACCTTTTGCTGTTAAGGTTGCTACTTCAGAATTTTTGAATACATTTCCTAAAGGTGTAGTAACAAGTAAATCAACAATACCACCACCATTTACTACCCTTGAAAATGAAATAGTAAGTGGATGAGTAATTTCAAGACCAGTAGATGAATCCTTGTAAGTGATAACACATCTATAATCAATTCCAGGAAGTCCTGCCATTGTATTTCCTTTAACTGTTAGGATATGATTTTTTGTTCCAGATAAAGCGTAATTACCACCAGTTGTAATAGCTGTTGTGGATGAACCAACATACCATTTAACTGATTGAACATTAGTAGATGTGATTTGATCCGTAGTTGTACCTATTACATACAAACTAGGAGTTAATACTAAATTCGTTGATGACCAATCAGGTGAATAAGTACTATTATCTGGATTGAACATCTGAGTTTTTGCTAAATTTGAACCTATATAACCTGTTAAGGTTAAGGCATCATTATAATCAATAATTGTAAATTGTCCTTGAGCTTTAGACATGTTCCATTCCTCCTATTTTAGCCTAGTAGGCTTTCTCTTGTTGATGTATCGATGAGGTCACAATAAAAGGTAGCTCTAGCCTTGACATCATCATTTGTGATTGTGATGGATTTTGTTCCACCAAAATGAGCTGAATTCCAAGCCTTATCTGCTTCAGTATCAGAAGATACTCTTGTCCATATAAACTGATTATCATCAAGTTCATCAGTGACATCCTTATCCCAAGAAAAAACTGTAGCAGTAAGCACTGTTGATATATTTCCATTTTTGAAGATATTACCATTTGAGGAACTGATAACTAATCGATACATCTTTTGTTCTTCTATGTTATCAATTCTATTTGTTTGTTCTTCTACTGAGGCTGTTGTAGCATAAGCCCTTAGTACTACTTCGCCACTTTCTAGATTCCAATAAGAACTACCATCGTTACTTGATAATGTCCCTGCTTTTATAATATTTGCAACTAGTGAACCAGCAGTGATGAAATCAGCTACAATTGCACCATCACCAGTAACCGCTGTTTCATATGGACCATTATAGCCATGACTTGAAAATCCTAAGCCACCTAAGTTCCATCTCCACACATTCACCGCACTATTAATATCTTCTGTATCCATTATTAAAAGTTCGTATGGTGTTCCATTTGAATTTGCATGAAGAACTACAGAACCACCAGTATTACCTGTTATTTGTTTTGTAGCACTATCGATTGCAGAATTAAGCAAGCTAGGTAATCGATCCACAGATTTTTTTGTCTCTGTTACAACATTTTCTAGGTCGTTTATCTTTGAAGTTAAACTTGCTTTTAACGTTCCTAACGTAATGGATTTGTATTTTTCTTTCAATGAATCATATACTGTTTTTACCACCTTCATCTTTGCAGTTACGCCGAGATTAGAGTGTTTTACTGTGACCGTATCACATAGTGATAATCTTTCATGAATTGCAGCATATTCACTTTGATTCCATAAGGGTTCAAAAGATACTTCAATACTTGAATTTTCAACTCCAAGCGGATGATTTTTAATCCAGACATTTGCTTTTGTTCTAAGCTCATATTCTGTTATTCTTTCATCTTCTTTGAAATCATCAGTGAAATCTCTAATATAAACCTTTCCATTTTTAAGAATGGTTGATGTTAATGGCAAGACGCATTCAGGAAGAGTTACGACTGTTTCCTTATCGTTATCATCTTTAATTACTCCATAAGGCAAGATATGTGTATAAATATCAGTAATATCTGACTCATGTTCTAATTTGGTTAGGTTTTTTCCGTAGGCAATAACCACTCCATTATCACTGCCTCTATGGGTGTAATGTTTGATTTTGAAATTGTCCCATTCATACTCTCCACCCCAACTATCAAGAATTGAGCATTCACTTCCTCCAAGCAAACTTCTAATGCTTACAGGCTTAGATACTTTGAATTGCTTTACAGTTAGATAATCCGATTGAAACGAGAAATTATTAGGAATTGATGAATGAAGCAATACTTGGTCCATTGCATATTTAGGACTAGCATTTTCTATATCAAAAGGCATTACACCAATTGTTGCTAAATCATAAGAGATATGTTGAGCATAAACAGTAACTTCACCCCTCAAAGGAGTAGTTACTTTATAGATTCTAAAAGCTTGATTTTTAGATAGATCATTTGGCTTAGCAACGATTATTCTTTCATTTTTTAAATATGAAAATAGGTCACCACTAGTTGGATATTTTAGTGTTAATTCAAATGATCCGTTTCTTTCTTCAGTTACTTCACAACTTGTACATTCCCTTAAGACACCAATTCCAAATGTAGTAAAATCAGTCGCTGTTTCATTAAACAAAATAGGTATCATAAGCTCACCAGCCTTTTGATGATTTCAACCTTAGTTACTTCACCTTTCCAGGCTATGGAGTTGTCACCAGTATATAATTCTGGAAAATCATCACCAGTCACTTTGCTATTTTGTAGTTCAGTATCCTTATAAAAATTCATAGTTTCAGAATCACATTCAATAAAGTCTTCAACATCTTTCATTATCCAGATCTTATTGATTCCAGGAGAGCTTATCGTAAGAGTAATGTCTCCACTACCATAAATCTTCAAATATGGTTTTGCACTAAGAGAATATGGGTTATTAACAACAAATTCTTCAGTATAAGTTTCTTTTTGAAGAGTTGAAATAAGATATCTTTGAGGTTTACAAGAAAAAACAACAGTAAATGTTCCTATTTTATTCACCTCATCAGAAATATCTAATTTACTATTAAAGACCGCTTTTCTTTGGAAGTTTACATCATAGCTATCGCTTAAATCGTGGTATTTATCTGGCTCCTTATATAGCCAATTCTTCACTAGAGTAACTTTATTAGCTAATTCTTCTATGGATTTTGCAGCAATAAAACAAGTATAGGAAACAGATGAATTGAGATATCTACCATTTGAAGAAATCAAATCTCCATTTTTTCCTGGGATAGATACAAAACTTGCATCATATTTTGGACTAGAAAATATGTTTTTATTTTGAATAAACACACCCAAGTCCGATGATTTTATTCCGTTATAAATGAAGTAGCTCATCCGTATATCACTCCTTTCCTTCTTGTAAAACTTGCTGCAGTTTCCATTATTTCTTCTGTAAGGCTATTGATATCCTCACTAGAATAGTTGTTAAAATTCTCAATTGATAATTGCAAAGTTAAACCACCTGATGCTTGATTCAAACCTTCTCTTATTGTTCCTGTAGTGCTTGAAACATTGAAGTTAGTAGGAACGCCACTCATATCTGCTGATAAATCATTAAACACAGAATTAAGATCTTTTGTCATTGCATTTGCTGAATCAATAACATCCGATGCACTTTCATCAATACCTCCAGCTAAACCTTCCATTAACATGTCACCAATCCATGACATCTTCTTTGAAGGAGAGTGAATACCAAAGAAGTTTTTAATTCCACTCCATAAGTCAGAAGCCCAACTAGATACTTTATCCCATATCCAACCCGCTAAACTTTGGATACCTACCCATAAACCTTTGACGAGGTTTTTACCCACATCAGCCATTTGAGAAAAACCTGCAGCAAAGCCATTTATTATAGAAGATAAGATTTGAGGTACTGCCTTAACTATTTCAATAATAATCGTTGGTAAGTTAGTTATTAATGAGGTAAAAAGTTGAATACCAGTATTTATTAAAAGTGGCAAATTGCTTATTAATGCATTGATTATTGAACTAATAATCGTAGGTATTGCAGTTAGTATCATTTCAATAATCTCTGGTAAGGCTTGAATTAAAGAAGTAAATAGATTCATTCCAGCTTGAATGATAAGTGGCAAACTCTCAACAATGGCGGTTATTATTCCATTAATAATTTGAGGAATTGCTGTAATGATTGTTTGAATAATCTCAGGAAGAGCATCAATTATACTTGTAAATAGCGTGATACCAGTATCGATAATCTGAGGAATTGAGCCTACTAAGAAATCCACAATAGAAATAATAAGTTCAGGAAGGGCCTCTAGTAATATTGGTATTGCTTCTAACAATCCCTCAGCTAGTCCTGTAATAAGTTGTAATGCTGCATCTAAAATAAGCGGAAGATTATCCAACAATGTTTGACATAGTTCAACAACTACACTCACAATAGTTGGAACTAGTTCTGGTAAAGCTTCCGCTATTCCTTTTGCTAAAGTTACTACTACTTGAACTGCTGCTTGAAGTATTTTTGGAAGATTAGCAATCAGTCCTTTTACTAAAGTAAGTACTAGTTTTAATGCTCCTTCTGCTATTTTTGGTAATGCTGAAATCAATCCATTTAATAGTGATAAAACGATCTTTGAAGCAGTATCAATTAGTATGTCAAGGTTATCCATTATAGCTGTTCCAATTGATGAGACTATACTCATAGCAAGGTCCATTATTTGAGGAATATATTGTAAAATCATATCCAGAAATTTTGGTAAAACTTCACTGATGACACCTGACATTTTTGAAATATCGCCATTACATTCTCTTATACCATTAGTGAATTCTCCAAGCAAAGATACACCATCTGTAGCTAAATCAGTAAGAATAGGAAGCAAAATGGTACCTAGTGCATTCTTCATAGCTGTGGTTCCAACACTTAAATATTGAAGCTGATCATCTAATTTTCCATAAGCTGATAACATCTCATCACTCATTACGTATCCTGCATCATGAGCTTTATCAGCTAACTCTTCCATCTTATCTGCGCCAGCCTCAATTAAAGGATTAAGGTCAGTAGCAGATTTACCTAAAAGAGCCATTGCAAGTGCATCTCGTTCAGTCTCGTTTTCAACTTTTCCTAATGCTTCAATAATCTCCCAGTATACTTCTTCACTATCACGTAAAGTTCCATCAGCATTCATTACCTCAACGCCAAGTTTCTCATAAGCTTCAACATAGGTAGATGAGCCTTCTTGAGCTTTCTTCATAGCGTTGATATTTTTCTTCATAGAACCTGTAAGAGTCTCTACAGAAACATCCACAAGTTCTGCTGCATACATATATTCTTGAAGTTTTTCAGTTGAAATACCTGTAACAGTGCTTTGAGTTAAAACTGAATCAGCATAAGCTGCGCCTTCTTTAGTCATATCAACTAAGGCCTTACCTGCCGCCACAGCAGCCGCTGTAACCGCCGCAAACGCAGCAGCCATAGCAACACTCGCTGCCTTACAAACAGAGCCTAACGCTTCCATTTTTGAAGATGAATCATCTGCTTGTTCCCCAGCATCTTCAATTTCATCGCCCATTTTATCTGCTGATTTCTTGGTTTTATCCATTTCATCACCAGTCGACTCAAGAGCCGATTTATTCTCTTTGAGTTCTTTTTCCATTTTGTTAAGTTCTGCTTGGGCATTATTTAGTTGAATTTGCCAGTTTTGAGTTCTTTTATCATTTTCACCAAATGACTCAGCTGCATTATTTAAAGCTGAACGCAATACATCTATTTTTGCTTTTTGTGACTCTATTGATTTTTCAAGTACACCATTTCTTGCAGTAAGTGCTTGAACTGAGGTGTCGTTTTTATCAAATTGAGAATCGACAAGTTTCATTTCTGAACCTAGAACTTTGAAGGACTGGTTGATTTGAGCAAGTGATGCCTTAAACTCCTTTTCACCTTCAAGACCGATTTTTAATCCAAAATTATCTGCCATTGCGTTCACCTCCTTTTAAATTCCATCTGGTATAACATCATCAATAAAATGTTCTACTTTAGGTTTTGAGATACCGTTATATTGCTTATGGCATTCCCATAAATCTAAAAGCAGACCAAAAGGCATGAACCAAACCTCATCTTGCGATAAATGAAGTTGACTCAAGCCGTAATATAAAAGACGAGTAAACAACTCTTCGTCACTTACTCGCCCACTGCGTTTTTTGTTTCTTCACTCTCAACATTTCTTTTTGTGCCTTTATAAAGTGCTTCTGTAATTGCATTTTTATATAAAGCCAAATCAGTAGGTGTAGTTAATAGTTCAACTTCATCCTCAGTTAAAAGTGGTTTTATATCGTCTTTGTTTTTGAAGTTATGAATTAATATTGGTTGATTAGCTAAAGTTACAATAAGCCATACAATCTCGTTAATTGCATCTTCATACTTTTCATTTTTGATGAGCTTATCTCCTAAATCTGCAAGGCCACCATACTTTTTAGCAATCTCTTTTGTTGCCTTAGTGGTTAAAAGCAACTCATATTCATTATCACCAATTTTGATAACTGCACTTCTTTCATCAGCCATTAGATGCTACCTCCATCCGTATAAACAGGTTCATAAACTTCTGTATACCACTTGCTAATAACACTTGAATTTGTTTCTGATTCAGTGACTTCAGCTTTCCAAGGATGTTTATTTTTACCATCTACTTTATTTCTTCTGAAGATTGTACCTTCAATTGTTGGAGTTGAGAAAGTAATGGAATCGCCCTTAGTAGCAAGGTTTGTAGCAGGAACACCAAATAAAACTCTATAAAGCCAATAGTATTTATATTTGCCATTTGATTTTTTAGCTCTAAAACCAATAGCCACAGGCTTTGCTGCATCCTCCCCACCAGATATTAATACACCATTTTTATCGACTGTTGCACCAACTAATCCTGCAGCAGCCTCAGTTCCAATATCATCAACTCCTAATGATAAAGTACCGCTTTTGAACTCTTTTACAGCTTCAGCTTGGCCATCATCAGCAAATAAAGTCGCTTCATTAAGTTCCACACTTAAATCAGCAGAGATAGCCTTTGCAAGTTGAACGGGAGTACCGTATGTTTCGTTTCCATCTTTATCTTCTGTGATGGAAGCATAAAATAATTTGTCTAAACCAATTGTTGCCATTAGTAAATATCCTCCTCAATTTCATAATTTTTGGCTACGTCTATTGTGTACTGATAGTAGCCTGTATCAGCATCATAACCATTGTATTTCCTCTCCGTTATGCAAAAATCATTGCTTAGAAGTATTGAAATAATCTGGCTTTTAAGTTTTATATAATTCTCTTTAGAGAAAATTGTGATTCTTAATTCTTGCACATCAGCGATAGGTAAATTATCAGCAGACACTGGGTAAGAATCAGCTAAAGGTACAAGCACAATATATTTATCATTTGTAGCTTGTTTCATTGATCCTGTTTCAACAGGAATGCTTAATCTAGATAAGAGTAAATTCACATCAGATAATATGTTCATGCTTTCTTAATTTCCTCCTCTAGTTTTTTAGTCATTGCATCAATGCATGGCTTTTTTGATGACGTTTTCGCAGGCTTTAAAAACGGCTTAGCAGGTTGTCCTGCTTTTCCATATTCGATGATATTAGCTATCATTGCGTTGGACTTTCCATCACTTCTTGGTTCAGCAAAACCAACTTTGATATTGGCATTACCATCTTTACCAACAAGTACTTTTGATAGACCTAATGATGAAGCAAGTTCACCAGTTGATTCACCGCTTAGTACTCCTTCAAGATTGGATTTGACTTTGTCTAAGACAACCTCGCCGCCTACTTGAAGAACCTCTTCAGTAATAGAATCCATCTTGTTTCCAAGCCTTGATAGTTTTTTCAAAAGATCTTCTGGCATCTTACAAATACACTTAGCCATTGGATGCCACCACCTTTTTTGCTAAAACTTCAACATACATATTCTTACCTTTTACGTTTTCAACAGATAGAATGTTGTACTCATTTCCTTCATAAAGAATGTAGTGTTTTGTGGTTACTTCAACTCCAGGAATTGCTCTAAATCTAAAGAGCTCAGTTGCTTCCGAGAAAGCCGCCAAATTCGCCC
>CALCBO010000110.1 GCA_937897245.1 uncultured Caryophanales bacterium
AGCTGCCAGCCTTTTTTTATCCAACATTATTTAGTTTTATATTTTACGAACTTTTTATTATTTTTATTTATTTTTTTTATCATCTTTTTTCATTATCTTCTTTCATATCATTTCGTATGATTAATCTATTTTTTTATTTAATTTCCAAAGAATAAAACTAATAAGATAAGTTATTAAGAATATTAAAGGTACTACTATAATAGCTGTCCATACTCCATTTTGAACAAACCAGTACCAATCATAATCAGGTGATACTTTACCATTTTGCATATGAATTAGAACATTAACTAGATAAAAGATACTATAAAGGACCATACTACTAGTACCAATTAAAGAATCTTTTAAAGTTAATTTATTAGTATTTTCAAAAAAGATAAAAGTAATAATACTAAGAATTGGAGTAATTAAGTGAAAAAATAAATTACTATTCATGATTAAAGTATAAATTCCTCCATCAACAATAGATGAAAGATAAGTAAAGACTATAGTAAAAGTAAGAGTAACTCCTACTGTACCAATTAGTTTTAAGAGATATATCCATTTAGGAATATTTTTAATATTTCCTTTTAATAGTCTTAATTCATAAGTAATAAATATTAAAGAAATAATGGCCATTAAGAGATTAGAATCAACTGTATAAAACCTATACATTCCAAGAGAAGATTCACTTAATACTAAATCAGTTCCCTTCATAAACTTAATACCATTAAACATTACAACACAAGCAAAGATTGTAAATATAATAATTAAGATATTTAAAATTATTGATATTTTTATTTTACTTTTATTCATACTACTCTACTCCTTAAATATTAAGAATAAATAATTCTAAAAGATTTTTAGCATCAGTATCAGTAGATTTTAGTTTTAAATCCATATCAGCAATTTTTTGCATTAATTCTAATAAGTCTTTTTCACTATAATATCTAGTAAGTTCTCTAGTCTTTTTGATACGATATTCACTTTTTTCTTCTAACATTTTAGTTATTTCACGATCACTTAAATGTCTTTCTTCTAATAATTTTACTTGATAAATAATTCTTATTTGACTAGCTAATAGACCTATAATACTAAATGGTTCTATATTATATTCTAGTAATTCATGATACTTTTTTAGTGCCTCTTTTTTATCTCTTTCAGCTAGACTTCTAGTAAAAGCAAAAGTTAAATCTTTAGAATCACCTAACTTTTTAACAACTAATAAATCAATATCATCTTTATTAATTACTTTAGTATCATCTTTATAATTTTTTAATTTATTACATTCATTTTCTATTTTAGTTAAATCACTTTGACATATTTCATCTAAATAACTAATAGTATTAGTATCAATTTTATAATCTTTAAAGAAGTCTTTGATATACTTTTTAGTATTTACTTCTACTATTATATAAGTACAATGTTTTTTTAATTCTTTAGTAGTCTTTAGAGTATTATTTAGTTTTTTAGCTTCAATTATTAATAAATAATCAGGATTTGGATTATCAATATACTTTATTAGATGATCAAAATCATTGGATATTTCATCATACTTAATAGTTTCAATATTATTAATAATTATTACTTTTTGAGTACTTAATAGACCATAGGTATCTAAATCTTCTAAGGCAGCTTCTAGAGGTGATTCTTCTAAATCATAAGTACTTATTGGAGCAGTATCAAACTGTTCTTTTTTGATTATTTTTTTTCTTTCTTTTTCACGGGATAGAAAGTCAAGACCCTCAAGTAGATAACTACTCATGGGCCTTTATTACCTCTAGTATATGATTTTTGATTGTTTCTATTTCTTTAGTAGTTTTTCCGCCACCTTGAGCGAATTTAGGACTTCCTCCACCATTTCCTTCAGAACGTAAAGAGGCATCTTTAACTACTTCACCAGCATTAACAAAAGAATTACTCTTAGCTACAAATTGAACACTATCTTCTTTTATATTTATAAAGAAGATGAAACCATTATCTATCTCATTCATTAAATTATCAATAATACTCTTTAATAGATTCATATCTTTATCATTTACTTCCATTATTAGAGTATTTATACCATTTATATTCTTAATATGTTCACGGTAGATATCTAAGTTATCTAAAACAGCATTTTCTTTTAATTCATAATATTTTTTCTCTAATTCTTTTACTTCATGATGAACATATTCTAATTCATTTCGATTATAGATAATATCTTTATAAGAAGTTGGTTCATCATTAGTAATATCAACATCAAATTCTAGTTTGAAGCCACTATTTCTGGCTTCTTCTAGGATTTCTCTAGCTTTCATTAATAGTTTTATTTTTTCATCATTATATGGTTGAATAGCCTCTCTTAGAGTAGATTCAATTCTTTCTCCAGTAGCGGCTTCTATACGATATACATTACTTCCTTTAGATTCAACATTAAAGACTGCAAGTGAGCCGATTTCTTTAGTATTAGCAACATGAGTTCCTCCACATAATTCAATAGATTTACCTATTTTAACAACTCTTACCATATCACCATATTTTTCACTAAATAAAGCCATAGCACCTAATTGTTTAGCTTTATCTAGAGGCATTACTTCAGTTGAAACTATTAAGTTTTTATTTATCATGTCATTGGCAAATTTCTCAACTTCTAGGACTTTTTCATCATTCATTTTGCCAGAATAAGTAAAGTCAAAACGTACTCTTTCATTATCAACATAACTACCAGCTTGATGAATAGAATTAGAAACTACTTGTTGTAGGGAATATTGTATAATATGACAACTAGAATGATTAGCTTCTATTTTTTTACGTCGGTCTTTATCAACTACTAATTCAACAGTATCACCTACCGTAATTACTCCATCTAATAATCTTACTTTATGAATATTTTGACCATTTGGAGCTTTAAAGACTTTTACTACACGGGCTTTAAAGTGTTCACCAATAATCATACCAGTATCACTTACTTGTCCTCCAGCTTCAGCATAAAAACAAGTTCTTCTAGTAGCAATATAAGTATCATGGGAAATTGAATCAACTTGTTCATCTTTAGAGAATATTGCAATTACATTACTTCTTAGACGATAAATACTATAGACAAAATCAGATTGTTCTTTAAAATCAAGTAATACTTTCTTCTGACTAGCCATAGAAGATATATTTTTAGCACTCTTTTTAGCTAGTTCTTTTTGAGCATTCATATATTTATCAAATTCTTCACGAGATACTTTATAACCTAAATCATTTAAATATTCTTCAGTTAATTCAAATGGGAAACCATAAGTATCATATAATTTAAATGCTTCTTCTCCACTAATTGCACCATCATTTGATTCATTAACTAATTCTTTTAATCTTCTTTCTCCTGCTTCTAAGGTTTTTAAGAATAGTTTTTCTTCTTCTAAAATAGCTGTTTCAATTATTGGTCTTTTTTCTACTAAGTAAGGATAAGCATCTTTCATTACTGAGACAACATCAGAAACAATTTTATACATAAATGGTTCTTTAAAGCCTAATGTTTTACCAAATCTAACACTTCTTCTTAATAGTCTTCTTAAAACATACCCTCTTCCAACATTTTCAAAACATGCTCCATCTGCTAGGGCAAAAGTAATAGCTCTTATATGATCAGCAATTATTTTAAATTCTTTTTGTCCTACATAATCATAATCTGACAATTCTTCAATATGTTTAATTATTGGGAAAAACAAATCTGTTTCAAAATTACTATCAACATTTTGGAATATACAGCACCATCTTTCTAGTCCTGCACCAGTATCTATATTTTTACTTGGTAGTTCTTCATATTCACTTCTATCTTGGCCTTCACGTGAATTAAATTGACTAAAAACATTATTCCATATTTCAACAAATCTTTCTTGATCAATATCTTTTCTAAACTTTTCTAAAGCTTTACCATCTTTATCATACTTTTCACCACGATCATAAAAAATCTCAGAATCTGGTCCACATGGCCCTTCACCTATTTCCCAAAAATTACCATCTAATGGTACTATATGATCCTCAGCTAATCCTACTTCTATCCATTTTTGCCTAGCTCTAGCATCATGGGTATAGACTGTAACATATAATAATTCTTTTGGAATAGCAAAATACTCTTCTGATGTTAGTAATTCAAAAGCATATTCAATAGCTTCATCCTTAAAATAATCACCAATACTAAAATTACCCATCATTTCAAAAAATGTTTGATGTCTCTTTGTTATTCCTACATTTTCAATATCATTAGTACGAATACATTTTTGAATATTAACAATTCTTCTAGAATCTGGAATCTCACTACCATCAAAATATTTTTTTAATGGAGCAACTCCAGCATTTATCCATAAAAGGCTATCATCATTAATTGGTACTAATGGAGCACTTTCATATATCTTATGTTTCTTCTTAGTAAAAAAACGAAACCAAACCTCTCTTATTTCATCATGACTCATGTATTTCATTTAATTCACTCTCCTACTTTCTTTATTATAAAGTCTACTACCTCATCAATTGTCATATCAGTAGAATCTATATATATTTGTTCATCGGTACGTCTTAGAGCACCTACTTTTTTATGCATATCATTAAAATCTCTTTCCATGATATTATCTTTTATTTCTTCAAAACTCTTTTCAATGCCATTTTCTTTATTTTGTAAGAATCTTCTTCTGGCTCGCTCTTCTACTGATGCATCTAAATAGAATTTATAATCTGCATCAGGAAAAACAACCGTTGTGATATCTCTTCCCTCCATAATTACATCTAAGCCTTTAGCTATTTCTCTTTGCTTGCGCACTAATTCTTCACGTACTTCTATTATTGAAGAAATTGGACTAACTATTTTAGATACTTCAAAATCACGTATTTCACGGCTTACGTCTTCTCCATTTAGAAGTACTTCTCCTGCTTCACCAAAACGTATTTCGATTCTCTTAGCTAATTCAATTATTTCTTTTTCATCATCTACAGTTAAATTATTTCTAAGACAAGCTAAAGCGAGGCAGCGATACATCGCCCCTGTATCAATATTAACTAGATTTAGTTTTTCTCCTACTATTTTTGTAATTGTTCCTTTACCACTACCGGCAGGTCCATCTATTCCTATAACCATTTTAATCTCCCCCATAGTTTTCTTCATTACGGACTAATTCTAAAGCAGCATCCTTTAATGATTCAAAACCTCTATTTTCTATAATATAATCAAAATCATCATACCCCTCTATTTCTTTTTCAGTTAAATGATTCTCTTCTTCAGCACTTAATCCAGGATTATAATTAATTCTTTCTAATTTTATTGTGACAACATCATCATATTTTCCTTTAATACTTAAGAATTCTTCAATAAGGCGGGCATCAGTAATAATAAATGTATCAAAGAAATTATTTTCATCTGTACCACCGTCTGTAGATTCTGTGAAGTAAATGATTTCTCCATTGTATAACATATATGGTGTCTTTGTACCGCTGATAGAAGCAACTGACATCGTTCCTTCATATGTACCAGGAGAACCTACTGTACCTGTATCAGGGTTTGAAGTAAGACCTAAGTTACCATTTGCTTCAGAACCATATGCTGAACTGTAACTGTTAGATGCTGCAACGATAACGCTGATACCAGCTTCTCTGATTCTGTCGTATACACCGTTTAACACTTCTTCGTCAGACTCACGGCTGAAGCCACAAGCTGTACCAAGGGACATATTGATTACGTCAACGCCAAGTACAACACAGTCTTCCAAAGCGGATAAAATCCAAGTTGCACGAGCAGTGTCCATAACGTCAGAGAAAATCTTCATTGCAACTAACTGTGCATTTGGAGCAACACCTGTGATAGTGTCATCCTTACCTACGATAACACCAGATACGTGAGTACCATGGTTGTTATGTGTTGAGTATGGATCAGAATCTCCGTCTGCATAGTCGAAACCGAATGGAACTTTGTTGTTGATAAATACATCATC
>CALCBO010000111.1 GCA_937897245.1 uncultured Caryophanales bacterium
TCCATGGCCCATATTACTACAATAGTAACAAATGCATATAAGAAAAACTTACCTGACATATTATTGTTCCTCGTATTCTTTTATTTTATTTATACGACGTTTATGTTTTTCTTCGGTTGAGCATGGAGTATTTATAAATAAATTAATCAATTCTAAAGCTTCTTCTTCTGTTTTCTTCTCACCAAATGCAATTATATTAGCATCATTATCTACTCTTGTAGCGATGGCTTCTTCTTTAGTATCTACTTTAGCACAACGTATACCTTTTACTTTATTACAAGCAATACTAATACCTATTCCTGAACCACAGATTGCTATTCCATAATCTACTATTTTGTTAGTTACAGCTTCTCCTAATTTAAATGCATAGTCAGGATAATCTACTGATTCTTTAGAATTAGTACCAAAGTCTATTATTTCGTATTGTTTTTCTAATTCTTTTTTTATTTCTTCTTTTAGGGTAAATCCTCGATGATCACAAGCTATTCCTATTTTCATATATATCATCCTCTCTCTTTCATTATATCAGATAATACAAAAAAAAGCAGATTATTCTGCTTCTTTAGTTGTAAATCCATATTTCTTATTAAATTTATCAACACGACCAGCACGAGATGCTCTACTTTGTTTTCCTGTATAGAAAGGATGACACTCAGAACATACTTCAACACTTATTTCTGGTTTTGTTGATTTACAAGTAAATGTATTTCCACATGCACATGTAACTGTACAATCTACTGATTCTGGATGTATATCTTTTTTCATATTATCTCTCCTTCCGCCATGACAAACTTTTTTGTCATAGTAATTCAACGCGTTACTAATATATCAGATTTTTTTATATTTTTCAAGTGATTTTTCAATAATTTTATTAGCTATACAACGATATCCTAAATAATTGGGGTAGTAACTATGAGGATTTGAGAAGTATTTTTCTCTATTATTCATTATTTGATAGGTATCAATATAATAAATATTATTATCTTTATATATTTTATTTAAGCATTCTATACCCTTATTTAGATAGTAATCATCTTTATAAGTGGGATAATAACCTATTTGAACTATTAGATTTGGATAATATCTTTTTATTTCAGTAATTAGTTTTTGATAATCACTAGCTATTTCTTTCATTATTCTAGTAAATGTTTGATTATTTAGATTTTCTTCTAGACTTAGTTTATTTAATAAATCATTATAACCGACTGTTAAAAATAATTGATGGGTTTCTCTTAAATCTCTTTTTAATTTAGAATTAGTTTTTACTTTTTCTAATAGTTCTTTGATGGTTAAATCTTTTTTTGAATATGATTTATTCTGATGAGTTTCTTTATTATTCTCTTCTAAATATTCCTCGTAATAGTCAATATAACTAGATTGTTTTATGCCATAGGAGTTTATTCCTAAGGATAAGGAATCTCCAATATTCATTATTTTGATATTCTTATTGTTTGTTCTTTGATAAATGAAATATACTGATAGGCTTAATATTATTAGTATTAGGAGTTTAATTTTTCTATTCATTTTACCTCCAAAAAAAAGAAATATAACTATTACATTATATTTCTTTTATTCGTATTTTAGCACCAACTGATGTTAGTTTTTCTACTATTTGTTCATATCCTCTTAAAATATGTTCGGCATTTGTAATTATGGTTGTGCCTGATGAGATTAAGGCTGCGGCTACCATGGCTGCTCCTGCTCTTAGGTCAGTGGCGACAACTGTCGTTCCTTTTAATTCACAAGGACCATCTACAGTAGCTGTTTGATTCTTGACAACGATATCTACTCCTAAATCTTTAAGATATGGAATATGCATAAAACGATTTTCCCAGATAGTTTCAGTTACTTTTGATTTTCCTTTTGCTTTACTTAGTAATACTGTAAATGGTTGCTGGAGATCCGTAGGAAATCCAGGATAAACAGCTGTTTTAATATTAGTAGATTTTAAAGGATTAGATGAATCTAATACAGTAACATAATCTGAACCTATTTCTAAATTTACTTTCATTTCTTCTAGTTTTGATATTAAAGAATCTAGATGTTCTGGGATAACATTATCTATTTTAAGAGGAGAACCACATAAAGCTCCTATTATAATGTAAGTTCCAGCTTCTATTCTATCAGGGATTACTTCATGAAAACATTTATGAAGATAATCTACTCCTCTAATTTTTATAGTTGAAGTACCAGCTCCTGTAATTTTAGCTCCCATATTATTTAAAAATGTTGCGACATTTACTATTTCTGGTTCTTTAGCTGCATTATCAATTACAGTTGTTCCTTTAGCTTTAACAGCCGCTAACATAATATTGATAGTGGCTCCAACTGATGCTATATCTAAATAAATATTAGCTCCTTTTAATTCTTCAGCTTCAACAATATATTTATTTTTTTCATTTTTAACAGTTGCTCCTAAAGCTTCAAATCCTTTTAGATGTAAATCTATGGGTCTAGCTCCTATAGAACAACCCCCAGGGAAATACATTACTGCTTTTTTGTATTTTCCAAGTAAAGCTCCCATGAAATAATATGAAGCTCTTAGTTTTTTAGAATACTTTTCAGTTATTTCAATGTTTTCCATATTACTTGGATTAATCACAACACTTTCAGTTGAACGATGAACATCTACATTAAGTAATCCTAAAATATCACATAAAGCTTCTGTATCAGTTATTTCTGGTACATTACAGATAGTTGCTTCTTCATCAGTTAAAATAGCGGCAGGAATTAAAGCAACTGTAGCATTTTTAGCTCCACCTATTCTGATAGTTCCTCTTAATTTTTTATTTCCTTCTATTTCGATTATTTTCATGATTGACCTCCAGCTTGTAAATAATTAGTAGTCTATTATATTTTTATTTATTATATACTGTATCCTATATTATATATTTTTTCCTAATTATTTTAATCTTATTGTTTTGTTTCAAATAATTCTATTTTTTCTCTTATTTTATTCTTCATAGCTTCTTTTCCTCCACCTATTACTTTTCTAGGATCAAAAGCTTTTTCATCTTCTTTTAGGAATTCTCTAACACCACTAGCCCAAGCATATTGAATTTCAGTATTTACATTTATTTTAGAAATACCACATGAGATTGCTTGTTTTATTTGATTATCTGGAATACCACTACCTCCATGTAAAACTAAAGGTATTGGAAGTAATTCATTTATTTTAGCCATTCTTTCAAAGTCTAAGTTAGGTTCTCCCTTGTAGAAACCATGGACACTTCCTAAAGCAGGAGCTAGAGAATCTATTCCTGTTTTTTCATATATTTCTATACATTCTTCAATAGTTGCATTAGTTGAAGATTTAGTTATATCATCTTCTGTTCCACCAATATGTCCTACTTCAGCTTCAACAGAAACTCCTTTAGGATGAGCATATTCTACTACTTTTTTAGTAATAGCAATATTATCTTCTAATTTATTTCTTGATGCATCTATCATTACTGAAGTAAATCCAGCATCAATAACTTCTTTACATACTTCAAAAGAACCACCATGGTCAAGATGAATAGCTACTGGTATTGTAATATTAAGATCTTTTATTAGACCTTTTACCATACCAACTATAACATCTGGTCCTCCCATATATTTTAAAGCCCCTTCACTAACACCTAAGATAACTGG
>CALCBO010000112.1 GCA_937897245.1 uncultured Caryophanales bacterium
TAGTACATATTGCAATAATTGTTCCTTCATAAGTGATTTGTAGTATTGCTTCTTTATTTAATATGGATTCTTTTGCATTTCTAGGTTTCTCATTTAATACATTTGTTTTTTCTTTTTCCATCCCTATAGCTATTGCTGGAAGTGAATCAGTAATAAGATTGATAAACAATAAATGAACAGCATAAAAGGGTGTAGGTAAAACAAGTATAGAAGATAATAAAACACACAAAATACCTGCAAAATTTCCTGACAATAAATACAATATAGCATTTTTAATATTATTATAAACATTTCTACCAATCATTACAGCATTAACAATAGTTGCAAAATTATCATCAGTTAAAATCATATCAGCAGCATCTTTGCTTACTTCTGTACCATTTTTTCCCATTGCAATACCTATATCACTTTGTTTTAAAGCAGGAGCATCATTAACACCATCACCTGTCATTGCCACTATATAACCTTTTTTTTGCCATTGTTTAACTATTCTTAATTTATGCTCGGGAGTAACTCTTGCATAGATACTAACATAAGGTAGTAGATCACTTAATTGCTGATTATTAATAGAATCTAGTCCTTGGCCATCTAAACATAAATCATTTTCTTCATATATCCCAATTTCTTTACCAATTGATGTAGCCGTAATGATATGATCACCTGTTATCATAATTGGTTTAATACCAGAAGATTTACATTGAGTAATAGCTTCTTTACTTTCGATTCTTAAAGGATCTTTCATTGTTATTAGGGCTATAAACGTTAACTGATATTCATCCTCTTCAGTGACATGATAGTGATATATATTTTTATAAGCTATTGCTAAAACTCTTAATCCTTTTTTAGCATATTCTTCGTTTTCTTTTTCTAATATATTGATTTGACGTTTTGTTAGTGGTTCTTTTTTTCCGTTGATAAGAATTGTCTGACATTTTCTGATAAGCTTATCAAAAGCGCCTTTTGTGTATAAATGATGATATGATGATACACTCATCAATTTTCTTGATGAATCAAAAGGGATCTCTTCTTTTCTTACTGTTTTTAATGAATAATTTTGATTTAAACAGCATTGATAAACAAATTCACTTAGTGCTATTTCAGTGGAATCACCAATCTTTTGATTTTCATGAATAGAAGCATTATTACAGATCTGACAAGCTTTTAATAAGACGAAATGGTCATGTAAAGAAGAATTGATATCATTTATAGATAATCTTTGATTATTTATAAATATAGATATGACAGTCATTTTATTCTGAGTTAAAGTTCCGGTCTTATCAGTTAAAATGACAGAAACACAACCTAAGCTTTCGACTGAATTTAAAGTTTTTACAATTGCATTTTTATCAGATAAAGTTTGGGTACTTATGGATAAGACTATAGTTACAATTGAGCCCATAGCTTCAGGTATAGCAGCAACAGCTAAAGCGACTGCTATTAACAGTGCATCTAATACATTTTGTCCATGATAAACATTTAAAAATAATACAAAAGCACAGATTATCAATATACCTATAGATAAAGATACAGAAAATTTATCAAGAGATTTTTGTAAAGGTGTTTTTTTCTCTGCTGTATTATTTAGATATTGTGCTATTTTACCAATTTCACTATTCATTCCTATCGCTGTAACTACATATTCACCATGGCCATGAGTGACTAGAGTACTAGCATAAACCATGTTTGTTCTATCGCTTAACATTACTTCTTTATTAATTGTTTGATTGTTTTTTTCAACACTGGTGACTTCACCAGTTAAGTGACTTTCATTAACTGAGAATGATGAACAACTAATAATTCTTCCATCACCATTAATAACATCACCAGCTTCTACATAAACAATATCACCAATTGTAAGTTCATAAGCATTCATTTCTTTTAACTGATGATCACGTTTAACTTTTGCTTTATTTAAAGTAAGTTTTTGTAGACTTTCTAATGATTTTCTCGCTTTTATTGTTTGAATTGTACCAAGTAAAGCATTTAATATAATAACAATTAAAATGACTATTGTACTTTCTATTTGACCACTTAGTGCTGATATTATAGCCGATATTATTAATATAATAACAAGTAAATCTTTAAACTGTTTTAAAAAGATAATAAAAGGATGCTCAGCTTTTTTATCTTTCATTTTATTTTGACCATATTTTTTGTTTCTATATTCTGCTTCTTTTGAGTTTAAACCATCTATAGAGGTATTTAATTCTTTAAGTATACTTTCTATGTTCTGGTTATAGTACATTCTTATTCCTCCTTTAATTTATTTTTTCGACAAATAAAAAAGACAAGAATAAAAAAAGAAATTCTTTAATCATCTTGTCTTTATTTAAAATCGATTTCTAAATAGATAATATCATTTCGTTTTTTAAAAGTAAAATAGATTTCATCGACAAAAAATAACGAAAAGGAAAAGAAAAGTGTTTTTCGTCAGTTTTTGTAGTATAATAAATAATGAGGTGGCTTTAATGGAGAACTTTACTATACTCAATACTTTTTTTAATATGATTTTAGGAAATGAACCTGCTTATATGAGAGCTTTGTTTTCATCATATGAAGATTTTGTAGAAATGAGACAATGGATGAGAGATAAGAAATTACCTACTTTTACACTTGATACAATTGATGAAACTGTATTTAGAATGTTAAGACCTAAAATGACTGCTAATGAAGTAGGTGCTTTATTACATACTTATTTTGTAGAGGAAATGAAACAGATTCAAGATTTGTATAAAAATAGATTACAGGTTTTAATGCTTCCTTCATTGGAGAAGGAAATAGAATATCATCTGGATATTGCTGGTGATAATATTGATTATTATGAAGTTAAAGATATTTTTTATAGGAATGATTTATCTTTTTTTGACCCATTTCCGCCTTTTTTAATGGCGATTAATCATTGTGATTTATGGGGTGGAGTATTGGTTTTTGATGGTCAAAATGAAGTTTTTTGTCCTATTCATAATGATAAAGATAAAGATTATGTTGAAAAAGCTTTAATGGAAAATAATGTGTTTGACATATTAAGACTTTATGATCATGATTCATATTTTATTCAGATAAGTGATCTTCATTTAGGTAGAGAGAAGACGATTAAAGGATTGAATCAATTATATACTTCTTTAGATTATATGATTCCTAAATTACATAGTCATTATAAACCTAAGTTTTTAATTACTGGAGATTTAATGGAAAGTCCAAATCGGAAAAATATGTATCTTGCGAATGATTTTATGATACATTTAAAAAAGATATATAAAGCTGATATTACTTTTATTCTAGGGAATCATGATGTTATTGTGCATGGTTTTAATATGGGGAGAACTCAAAAAAGTAAAGTTATTGCTTATTTGTTGGGGGAACATGTTAAGGTTATTGAAGATGAAAAGTTAGTCATTATTAAGATAGATTCAACAAGTGAAGAGGAAAAGTTGGACAAAGACAATTAAAAGAAATAGATGATGAATTAGATACTATAGATCATTTAGAGGATTATACAATTATTGTAATGGTTCATCATCATGTTTATCCAATTACCAAAGCTCAGTTCTTAAAAACAAAATGGCATGAAAAAACATTTATTAATAAAATATTAGAATCTTCTAAAGCATTAGTAGATGCTGATTTGTTGATTCAATGGTTAGATAAAAGACATATTCAATATGTATTACATGGTCATAAACATTTACCTTTCTTTAGAAAAGAAGAACAGAAGTTTATTATATCTGGGGGTTCTTCTACTGGTAGTCTTAAGGAAAGTAAAAGTAAATACATATCTTATAATTTAATAAAATATAATAATCTTGAAAAGAAAATGAAAACTTGTATTATATTTTATGATGATAAACAGAAGACTGAATGTCAAAGAGTAGAAGTTTATTTGTTTGAGGAGGAATAAAATGAAGTTGCTTGATAGAATGAAAGATGAAGAGTTAGGACAAGCGTTGTTATATAATTTTACGAAAGCTTATGGGAGTGTTCCAATGGGATTGTATGATGTTGTTTTACCTCTTTTGTACATGGATGAGATTAGAGAAAGTTTGAATGAATATACTACTATAGAACAGTGTATTCAAGCTAATGTACAAAAAAATCCCTTATTATCTGAAAAATTTGATGAATATTATGAAAGATATGAGGGTATTACTTCTAAAGCTTTAGCAGTAGGGATGTTACAGCATCATTTAGCTTTTAATGTTGTTAATAATGTAATGTGTGGTGAAGCTTTAGAGGCGGCTTTTCTTGATTTAAATGAAGCTATTTTATTAGCTGAAATGATGCAAGACAAAACAAAAGAAGATATTATTTCTTATTTTAAAAGTGAACCAATGAAAATTGTTGTATTACAGACTGATACTTTAGGAAAAGATATTGATTTAGCTGAATTTGAGAATCTAGGAAATGTTTCAATGTATCCGGTTGTTAATCAAGATCAAGTTGTAGATTTGATTCAAGATGCAGATATTGTTGTTACAAACAAAAATATCCTAACAGAAAAAGAATTAGCAGGATTAGATAAGTTAAAACTTATTGCTTTAACTGCTACAGGTTATAATAATGTTGATGTTGAATACTGTAAGAGAAAAGGTATAAAAGTTGCCAATGTTACTGGTTATTCAACTGATACAGTAGCTCAGCATACTTTATCTTTGGCTTTACATTTGATTGAAAAGAATCATTTATATGATGAATATGTAAAATCATCTCAATATAGTCAAAGTGGAATGTTTAGTTATTTTGATTATCATTTCCATGATATTAGTTCTATGACTTGGGGAATTGTAGGATTAGGAAATATTGGTAGAAAAGTAGCTGCAATTGTGACTGCTATAGGAGCCAATGTACAATATTATTCAACGAGTGGGAAGAACTCTAATCATGATTATAAACAGGTTGATTTTGATACTTTACTTGCTACAAGTGATATTATTAGTATTCATGCACCTTTGAATGATGCGACTTATCATTTGTTTAATAAAGAGTCAATGAGTAAGATGAAATCTGATTCTTATTTGATTAATGTGGGTAGAGGTCCTATCGTTGATGAAAAAGCTTTAGTTGATTTATTAAATCAAGGATGGTTTGATGGTGTAGGTTTAGATGTTTTTGAGGTTGAACCATTACCAACAAATAGTGCATTGTTTGATATAAAAGATAAAGATAAAGTGATTTTAACACCACATGTTGCTTGGGGATCAGTTGAAGCTAGACAAAGATTAGTTCATGAAGTCTGTTTAAATATAAAAGAGTTTATGCAGGGAAAAGAACGAAATATTGTAAATAAATAAACGTTAAGTCTATCTTTTTTTTGCATTCTTTTTGTTATTTCTTTTAAGTATAAGATCTAAACCATATCCTAAAAATCTAAATCCCAAAATAAATACTAATCCAATAGCTAATAGAATATGATTAGTATTATTAAATAAAGAATAGTATAAGATAAGACCAAAACCAATAAAGTATCCTATCATTGAAAATAATTCTAAAAAAGTGTTTTCTTCCTTATTCATCTTTTTCACCTCAACATGTTTATAATTATATCATCTTTTCATTTTATTTCAATATATGATATAATATGTGAGTAAGAGGTGAAAAGACAAATGAAATATGGTTGTATATTTGATTTAGATGGTACTTTAGTGAATTCATTGATGGATTTGGGATTATCAGTGAATAAGGTATTGGAAAATCATTATTTACCTAC
>CALCBO010000113.1 GCA_937897245.1 uncultured Caryophanales bacterium
AGTTAATTCTTTTAAGGCTAGTGATAATGAAGTGGGGTAGTTATTGCCCATCTTTGAATAAAATCTAACTAATTGTTCGAAGTCTTCATTATCTATTTGAGCTTTCGCAAGAGTATACATATCATCTATATTATCTGATTCAGAGCCAAATATTAATCTTTCTACTTTTAATTTTTCAAGGATAGTGATTGCGCCAAAACTAAAAAAATCAGCTGACTGAGTTGCGAATGGAAAAGGAAGTTCTACAACTAATTCTACTCCATTATTTAAAGCTGTTTTACATCTTTTCCATTTATCGATAATAGAGATATCTCCACGTTCTAAAAAATGTCCACTTAAGACAACTACAATTGCATAATCAGGATATTTCTCTTTAATTTTTTGTATCTGATATAAGTGTCCATTATGAAAAGGATTATACTCTGAAATAATACCAATAGCTTTCATATAATATCACACCTCTTTTTTTCTCTTATTTTATCATAAATTTAAATAAACTGTACGTAAAAAGAAAAAGTTTATAATAATTAATTGTAAAGAATTAAAGTGTTTGTTATAATTAAAGTAGAGATAATAGGAAAGAGAGAATAAGTATGAGTAGATTTAAAAGAAATAGTAAAAAAGATTACTTGAAATATGGAGCATTAGTATTATTATTAATGCTTACTTTGGGGTATGCACTACTGAGTAGCAATTTAAATATTACAGGTACATCTAACTTTGCGAGAACTACTTGGAATATTCATTTTGAAAATTTAGTTCCAAGTACTAATATGATATTAGGTCAAGGAGAAGGTGCAAGTATAACGCAGAATAAAACTACTGAAGTAACTTATACTTTAAACTTTACTGAACCAGGACAGTATTATGAATTTTTAGTAGATGCCAAAAATGATGGAACAATAGATGGTATGGTTAATACTATAACATCAACTATTAAAATAGGAGAGGGAAATGCTACTCCAATAACAACTAATCCATCAAACTTACCAGCATACTTAGAATACTCCGCAACTTATGCTGATGGAACACCTATAGAAGAGCATCATTTATTAAAATCAACTAAGAAAGAAACCTATAAAGTAAGAGTGGCTTTTAGTACCGATATTGAAGCTGGTGATTTACCTGGAAGTGATCAAAATATACAATTAACTTTTGGAGTAGAATATGTTCAAAAAGATAGTAATGCTATTCCGTCACATCCACCTGTTGAAGTATATACAACTAATGATGATAGTGTAGTCGTGACGGTAGGGCAAGCTCTTCCAAACGGAATTACAACATATCAAACTCCAGCCTTAGCAATGGCAGCAAATCCATTTGGAGATGAATACCCATTTTTCTTCAAACATACCCTTATTGATGACGTAGTATCTGATTCTTATGTGGGCTTTGTTTTAACTGATGACGATGTAGAATGGGCTAGAACTGTCTATATTGAAAAATGTAACAATGATCAAACATGTATTGATGAATATCAAGGTATAACGGCTGGAACATATTATATAAAAGCTAAACCAACACATGAATATGTAAATAATCAACATGTATGTAAGAGTGAATATGATGATGGAGAAGGTCATTGTATTAATCCTGAATATAATAATAATAAAGCTATATTATTAAGTGCTTTTGGAAGTTCAAATTGTAGTGAAGTATATGATAATATGTTTTGTTCACTTGGCGTGTTGGATTCTTTTCACTACAATATTGGTATATATAAAGACTATGGTCATGTAGCTGCTCAATGTAGTGACGGTGTATTTTGTGATATTTTTGATGATGGTGCATCTTATTGTTTTTTATTTAGTGATTAGTGGTTTGCTTTTACTTTGTTCCTTAGTTTTTAAGCTTTACTTGCTTTTCGGGAAAACTAAAACTATTAATCATTATATTATTAAGATATATAATCTAGTGTGTAAATATCACTAGATTTCTTTTACATTACTTTTAATTATTTAGATAATTAAAAGTTTTTGTAATTATTATTTAATTTAGACATATGTAATAATAAAGAATAATTAACTGCAAATAGATTGTAAAGTTATCTTAAATATAAATAATTCGCAATTATATCTAGAAAAATATGATATAATCTTGATATATGGAGGAGATTCTATGAAAGTAGTAATGGTAGCCGGAGGAACTGGTGGACATATTTATCCAGCAATAGCAATTATGAATAAAATTAAAGAAAAAGAAAAAGATAATGAGTTTCTATATATTGGCACGACAGATAGAATGGAAAAAGATATTATACCTAAACTAGGTATTCCTTTTATTGCCCTAGAAATGGAAGGATTAAATCGTAAAAATCCTTTAGCTAATATTCAAGTTTTAAAGAAATTTAAAACGGCTGTCGCTAAAGCAGAACAAGAAATAAAGAAGTTTAATCCAGATATCGTAATAGGTGCAGGTGGTTATGTAACAGCTCCTGTATTATATGCTGCTCATCGCTTGAAAATCCCAACATTAATACATGAACAGAATTCAATACCTGGTTTATCAAATAAATTTATAGGTAATTTTGCAGATAGAATATGTGTCTCTCTACCTAACAGTCTAAATCTT
>CALCBO010000114.1 GCA_937897245.1 uncultured Caryophanales bacterium
TATGGGTGGCCCTTATGGTGGTAATGGGGGTCATGGAGCTGACATTATCTTTAAAGTAGATGAAGGATTACATACTTTGCTTGATTTAAGGTATCAAAAAATGATTAAAGGTGATAATGGAGAAAATGGTAGAGGAAAGAATCAACATGGAAAAGGTGCTAGTCCATTAGTAGTTAAGGTGCCTTTAGGAACAGTTGTTACAGATTTAGATACGGGTTTAGTTTTAGCTGATTTATCTCATAAAGATCAAGAAGAAGTGATAGCTAAAGGTGGAAGAGGTGGAAGAGGTAATACAGCTTTTAAAACTCAAGCTAATACAGCTCCTAACTTTGCTGAAAATGGAGAAGAAGGAGAAGTTA
Organism: uncultured Caryophanales bacterium; assembly: GCA_937897245.1. The sequence goes on from CALCBO010000114.1 coordinate 360, forward strand.
AAAATTTAAAAATAGAAGTAAAACTACTAGCAGATGTTGGTTTAGTAGGATTACCAAGTGTTGGGAAAAGTACAATAATTTCTTGTGTATCAAAATCAAAACCTAAAATAGCAGCTTATCACTTTACAACGCTAAAACCAAATTTAGGAGTAGTAAGAGCTAGTGAAAATAGAAGTTTTGTTATGGCAGATTTACCAGGATTAATAGAAGGAGCTAGCTTAGGAGAAGGATTAGGAGATAAGTTCTTAAAACATATAGAAAGAACTAGAGTACTTGCTCATGTAATTGATATGAGTGGAAGTGAAGAGAGAGATCCTTATGAAGACTATGTATTAATTAATAAAGAATTAGAAGCTTTTAATCCAAAATTAATGAAAAAGCCAATGATTGTAATTGCTAATAAGATGGATATTTTTGGAGCTAATGAAAAGTTAGAAGAATTTAAAAAGAAAGTAGATTGTGAAATATTTGAAGTAAGTGCAGTAAAGAATCAAGGATTAGAAAAAGTAATCAATCGATTAGCAGATTTATTAGATGAAATACCAATAAATCCATTGTATGATGAAAGTCAAATAGAATCACATGTATTATATAAATTTAAAAAGGAAGAGCCATATACAATTACTAAAGAAGATGATGATTTATGGGTTATAAGTGGAAAAGAAATAGAAAAAGTATTTAAAATGACTAGATTTTCTAGTGATGAAGCAGTATATAGATTTGCAAAGAAATTGAGAAGAATGGGTATTGATGATAAATTAAAAGAAATGGGAGCTAAGGAAGGAGATCAAGTAAGAATATTAGATTTTTACTTTGATTTTAAAGATTAAGATGAAGTTACGTATTTCAACATTTAATATTCAAAATGATTATGGTAAATATAATATTTCTAAGACAAAAGAAATAATAGATTATATTAAAAAAAATAAAATAGATATAGTAGGATTACAAGAAGTATATAAGAGATTAGATAAAGATTTAGTAAATAATATAGATTATAAATACTATGGTAATTATCGTTTTATAAGTCGTTTGATATTAAGAAGAATAAATGAAAAGACACCAATATTATTAAAGAAAGATATTATAAGTTATCAAGATTATCATTTACCTTATTTACCAGGATTAATGAAAAGAATAATGACTAAAGTAGAGATAATGGAAGATAATAAAAAGATATCTATATATAATACTCATTTAGATTATCAATTTGATATAGTAAAGAAAAGACAATTAAAAAGAATTATTAAAATAATAAAGAATGATACTAATTTAATTGTTTTAATGGGGGATTTTAATTTAAAGAATAATAATCCTATATTTAAGGAGTTTATTGATGAACTTAAAGAATTGGGAATTTATAATATAGATATTAATGATAAGACTTTGAAGATATCTAGAGGTAAGTTGGCAATAGATCATATTTTTTTATCTAATGATTTTAAATTATTAAAAAAAGAAAGAATTACTAGTGTTTCTACTAGTGATCATTATCCAATATTAATAGATGTAGAAATATAATATTATACAGGGGGTACTTTATGTTAGTTTCAGAGGATAATACATTATTAATAGAGAATTATTTAAACGAGCATCCAGGAGTTTTTACTGAATATGAAATAGATTATATATTATGGTTTTCAAAAAAATGGAATGGTAGGGGTGAAATACCACATTTTGTTTTAGAATTATATGATGAGTTGGGAATACTACTAGCTGATAAAAATGTATATCAAGAATTTATGAAATTACTTCAAGAAGAAGTAGGTGTAGATGGTAAAAATGTTTTAGAAGTAGCTGGGGGTATTTTACCTAGACTTGGAGAAAGAATAGCTTTAAGTCAAAATAGTGGTTCTTTAACTATATATGATCCTAGACTTAGTAGAGAGATAGAGGATAGAGATTCATTTGCTTTACGTAGAGAGAATTTTACTAGAGAATTAAATGGAGATGGTTATAATTTAGTAGTTGCTTTAAAACCATATGAAGCAACAGAAGAATTAATAAGATGGACAATTGATAATAGAATTAATTTTATGATAGGTTTATGTGATGGGGGAATACATGGAGAACCATATGATTTTTATGATAGTACAGATGAGTATCTTAATGGGATGAAGTATCTAGCAGATAGAGGAGTAGAAAGTCAAAATATGGGAAGAGTCTATGTAAAAAAGCTTAAGAATTGTGACTATGATTATCCAATTATATATAATAAATAATAAAATACAATTGTTGTGTAAAAGCAATTGTTTTTTTTTGTTTTTTATTATATAATCTTTTTAAGATAGAGGTGTGTTATGAGAAATATAAATTATTTAGAAGATAGAGGTATTGATGTTAAAAAAAGTTTAGAAGTATTTGAAAATGTTGATACTTATAATGACACAATTGGGGAGTTTTTAGTAGGTATTCATACTAAGATTAATCAATTGATTAAATTTATGGAGAACAAGGATTTAGCTAATTATGCAATATGTGTTCATTCTATGAAGGGTGATGCGAAGAGTTTTGGTTTTACTAAATTAGCAGATGAAGCTTTTATTCATGAACAAAAGAGTAAAGAAGGAGATTATTCTTATATAAGTACTCATATTAATGATTTAATTAATGTAGTTAATGAAGCTATTGTTTTAATTCAAGATTATATGAATGGAGATAGTGTTGATGAAGTTAGTGAGAATAAAGCTCCAAGTAAAAAGTTAGAGTTAGATAGTAAAACTATTTTAGTAGTAGATGATTCTAATATTATTAGGAATTTTGTAGAGAGAGTTTTTAGTGATGAATATAATGTAGCGACAGCTAAAAATGGAGAAGAAGCTATTCAAATAATTAAAGCTAATCAAGATAATGATTTTATAGAAGCTATTTTACTTGATTTAAATATGCCTAAAGTAGATGGCTTTGCAGTATTAGAATTTATGAGAAGTAATGATTTATTAAGAAAGATGCCAGTATCTATTATTTCTGGTGATTCTTCAAAAGAAACAATAGATAGAGCATTTACTTATGATATTGTAGATATGTTAGAAAAACCATTTAATAATCAGAGTGTTAAAAGAGTTATTGAAAAGACTATGATATATAGAGAGATGGGAAAATAGATAAAAAGGAGTTTAGATGAATCAAAGAAATTTATATGGAACAATACTTGTAGGATTATTATTAATAATAGGATTAGGATATGCATATTTTAATAGTAATTTAAGTGTATAAATGGAGATGCTTTATTTAAGAGAAGTACTTGGAATATACATTGGGTTTCCTCACCAACTGTTACAAGTGGAAGTGTAAGTGGTACAAATGTTACTACGGCTGCTCATGTCACCGGAACAAATAATGATACAGTAGAATACTCAGTAACTTTAACAAATCCAAGAGATTATTATGAGTTTACGGTTACAGCAGAAAATACAGGTACAATGGATGGAATGATATCAACATTTTCAAATAAAGTATATTCAGGTAACACTGAAATTACTTTACCTGATTATGTAAAAAGTGAAGTTACATATAGTAATGGAGCTAAAGTAAAAGCTAAACAATTACTCGCAGCTAACTCAACTCAAACATTCAAAGTAAAAGTATCATATAGAGATGATATAGAAGTAACCCAATTACCAGGAAGTGATACAAACTTATCATTTAAGTTTAATGTTACTTATGTCCAGGCAGACGACGCGGCAATCCAAGTAGTAGCCCCAGCATTTAATAATGATACACCATGGGAAGATGTAATAGAAGGAATACAAGATGGAACACTAACTCCAACTGTGGGAGATACTAAGACAGTAGATATGGGTGCCCTTGGAACACATACCTTGAGAGTAGCCAATACCACAACACCAGCTGAATGTGCTACTACTGGATTTTCACAGACAGCCTGTGGCTTAGTTTTAGAGTTTGCAGATATTATCACAATACATAATATGAATTCAACAAATACTAATGTAGGAGGATGGCCAGCAAGCGAGATGAGAACATATG
>CALCBO010000115.1 GCA_937897245.1 uncultured Caryophanales bacterium
TTCAAACCAATTTGTGCCTTTCAAGTACTGAAAGGACGTAGAAAGGAATGTTAGAGAATTATGAAAAAAAAGTATTTATATATTATTTCCATAATAGTCATAGTAGTATTATCTATAATAGTTTTTTATCCACAAAAAAAATCAAAAGTGAATAAAACTATATATACAATAAATTCTTATGATGAAAGAGTACATGGTAATAATAGAATAATAATAGGTCACAAAGTACCAAAAGAAATAAAAGAATATAAAAATGGAGAAGAAGCAAGGAAAGATTTTTCAGAAGGTTTATTTTATTTTAAACATAAAATAAAAAATGGAATAATAAAAGAAAGTTATATAGAATATATAATAACGAAAGAAATGACAAATACTAATCAAGATATGACTTCTGGAATATATACATTAAAAGGCTATGAAAATGACTATGAAAATAATAAAGAAGTATTATTAACATCCTTAGGAGAATCAAATTGCAAAGAAGAGAATTCTCACATACATTGTTATGTAGATGGATTTTATGCTAATGCATTTAAAAATGGATATGTTGAAGTAGGAAAAGGTTATTGGAATTGTTATGTAACTGATAAAGGTATATCACGTTGTGATTTTGGGAAATAGAAAGAGGTAAGAATGAAGAATACAGCAAATTATATAACTTTCAGTAGAATTATAATGTCAATATTATTATTAATACCTAAAACTTTTTCTATTGCTTTTTATATTATATATATTTATTGTGGCCTAACAGATATGATAGATGGATTTATCGCAAGAAAATATAATAATGAAAGTAACATAGGAGCCAGATTAGATAGTATAGCTGATATAATATTTGTTATTGTATCAATGATTAAAATTTTACCCAATTTGCAATTAACATATGGAATTATTATATGGATAGTGTTTATTGCTTTAATAAAGATAATTAATGTAATATGTAGCTATATTTATTATAAAAGAATAGTATTACCACATACCATAGCCAATAAAATAACAGGATTCATATTGTTTATAGCACCGTTTATAATAGTTAATACTAAGTCAATAATCTTTGAAATTATTATTTGTATTATCGCAACTTATGCTGCAGTACAAGAAGGGCATTATATAAGAACAAGAAATTACAATCTGTAGAGAAGAAACTATGTCATATAATTCAAAAGTATATTTTTATTTGCAATAATCCCAGAAAAATGATATGATTTTATCATATTTTAAATAACAAAGAAAAAGGAGTAGTAATATAACCTCTTGTCTTAGTGATGTTTCCGGGTAGTGAAAGGAAATGACAAAGTTTTATGAATGAACCTTTGAGTTATATCGTAATCTTGCGTTAAAAGAAATGAGTGCATAGAAATTCTATGAATTAAGGTGGTACCACGAGCAATTCGTCCTTAAATTATAGAATTTCTTTTTTTTAGGAGGAAAAGTATGAAACAATATATTATTAAAAAGATAATTGAAATAATAAATGTAAACGAGGAAAAAATTAAAATTGAAATACCACCAAAAGATGAGATGGGAGATTATAGTATTCAGTGTTCTAATTTAAGAAATGAAGAATACTCTAATCCTATTGAAATTGCCAATTTAATAAAAGAAAAATTTGTTGATGATGAAAACAATTTTTCTGACATTAAAATAATGGGTCCATATATTAATTTTTATTTAAATTATGATAAATTTAGTTCAAAATTAATTAATGAAATAGAATCTACAGAAAATTATGGTTCGTTAAATCAGGGAAATAATGAATCTTTATTAATTGAACATACATCTATTAATCCAAATGCAGAACCTCATATAGGAAGATGTAGAAATAGTTTAATAGGAGATTTCATGAGTAATCTATATGCTTTTACTGGATATGAAGTAGAAAGACATTATTTTATTAATGATATAGGAAAGAAAATAGCATTACTTGTTATTGGTATTGAAATGTATGGTTTAAAAGACGACAGTTTCTCTTCAATATTAGATACTTATGTAAAAATTAGTAATGCTGCAAAAGAAGATGAATCAATAGATCAAAAGGCATTTGATTATTTAAAAGAAGTTGAAGATGGAAATAATGAAATGATTAGTAGATTTAAAGAAATCACAGACAAATGTGTAGATGGGCAATTAAAAATATTTGATGAACTTAATATTCATTTTGATGTATTTACTCATGAATCTGATTTTGTATACAATAACTATTTGGAAGATATATTAAAAAGATTGGAAAAGACAGGAAGATTACATGAGGATGATTTAGGAAGATTATATGTAGATTTAACTGGATATGATATTCCAACAAAAGAACCAGTATTAGTATTAACACGTTCAAATAAAACTTCATTGTATCCAATGAGAGATATAGCTTACACCATTCATAAAATTGAATTAAATTCTAAAAATAATTTTATTGTCCTAGGTGAAGATCAAGATGTTTATATGAAACAAATAAGTGCAGTATTAGATATACTTGGATATAAAGCACCAGTACTTATATGCTATTCATATGTTTTATTAGATGGAGATAAAATGTCTACATCTGGTGGTACAGTAGTTCTAGTTTCAGATTTTATAAAAGCTGTTAGAGAAACATTAACAAAAGAATTTAATGAAAGAAATAGTAAAATATCTGAAGATAAGTTAAATATATTAGTTAATGCATGTATTAAATTTACTATGTTGAATGTTTCTAAAAATAAAATAGTTAATTTTAATTTAGAGAATGCCACAAGTTTTAATGGAGAATCAGGTATGTATATTTTATATAGTATTGTAAGAATTAACTCTATATTAAAGAATAATAATATTGAATTAGTAGAAGAAATTAAGTTTAATAATGATATTGAAAAAAAGATTGTAAAGGAATTATCATTATTCCCAGAAATAATAGATTCTTTATTAAAAACAAATGAACCAGCACATTTAACAAAATATATTTTTAATGTAGCCGGATTATTTTCAAAATTATATGAACAAATTAATATTACTAATGAGGATAACCTAGTATTAAAATCATCAAGAATAAGATTATTACAATGTATTTCAATAGTTTTGACGAATGCATTAAAAATATTAGGAATAGACACAATAGAAAAACTATAAATAAAACAAAACAAATGAAATAAAAAGGCTTTAAATAGTCTTTTTATTTGTTTATGATATAATAAAAAAGGGTGTGATATCGATGGATAAAGTTATAAGTATAATAATAAAAAACAATGAATCATTATTTGGGACAAACCCAAATGTTGAAAAAATTAATGTTGGATTTACAAATACTTTATATAAGGTAAATAATTCTTATATAGTTAAAGTTTGTACTGATATTAATAATGAAGAGAATTTCAAAAAAGAAATAAATTTTTATAATTCTAATAAAGATAACTCTTTAATACCTATATTATATTATTCAAATACAGATAAAAATGATGTTCCATATTTTTATGAGATTCTTGAAAAAGTAAATGGTGTTTCTTTATATAATGTTTGGCATACTTATACTGAAGAACAAAGAGAAAATATAATAAGACAATTATGTGAAGCAATGAAACAAATACATAGAATTAAAGGTAAAAGATATAACTGGTCTGAATATATGAAAAAGAAGTTTAATACTTTATTTCTTAAAGCAAAAGAATTATATATCTTTAATGATGATGAACAAAAACTATTAAAACAAGCATATTCTAGTTTTGATAAGTATCTAGAATCTGATGAATTTGTATTAGTTCATAATGATCTTCACTTTGATAATATATTTGTCGATAATGGTAATATTAAGATAATAGATTTTGAAAGATCAATGTATGCACCAAAAGATTTTGAATTAGATATTATTTATAGGATGATAAGAAAACCATGGAAATTTGCCAGTGATGAAACAGAAGATTATACAGATTGTAGTCAGTATGCAAATATAATGAATTATATTAAAAAATATTATCCAGAATTAGTTGATATTCCTAACTTATTTGAAAGACTAGGAATATATGACATTATTTATTTTTTAGCGCAATTAGTAAAACATCCTGAATTAAACGAATTAAAAAATGATGTATTATTGGCAACTAAAATAGTTACAAAAGAAAATGAAAAAAAGAAATAATAAATATTATGAAACTCTTAATGATATAGAAAAAGAATGGTTAAATAAAACTGTTACATTATTGGAAAAAGGATACAATACAACAGACGATTTACAAACTGCTTTATATAGTGTTGTAAAAGATGATGTGATAACAGACAAAGAATTAAAACAAACACAAAAAAGATATTTTCAAATACTGTATAATATGCTATTAGGAAAAAATCAAGGACCTAAATTAGGATTGTTTTTAATGGCAGTAAAAAAAGAAAAAATATTATCACTTTTATAAAAGTATTAGATTTATAATCATCTCAATAATATGTCTATATAAGTAGTCCAACATCAAAAAATAAATATATGATACAATAATAAATAGTGGAGTGATTATTGTGGAAAAATGGAAAGAAGTTTTAGAAAGATTTATTAATGAATATAAAGAAAAAGATAATGTCATAGGAGCAATCTTATGTGGAAGTTATGCAACAGGTAATTACACTAAAAGATCAGATATAGATGTTCATATCATAACTAAAGATATTTCATACAAACAAAGAGGAAATGTTATCATTGATGGGATTATGATAGAATATTTTATGAATCCATTAAGTGAAGTATATAAATATCTAGAAAATGATTTCAAAAACAGAAGAAGATTAGCAGATGCCAATATGTATGTAAATGGATTAGTATTATTTGATAAAACAGGTGAAATTGAAAAGTTAAGAGAAGATAGTAAAAAATACTATGATTTAGAGTTTGATGAACCAGATAAAAATACAATGATGTGTAATAATTATGCCTGCTGGGATTTAATGGATGAAATTAATGATAAAATAGATAATAATGAAGAATATGATTTGTTATATTGGATGTTACTAAAAGAATTAATCTCTAATTATTACTATAAAAACAAAATCGCAACTATACCATTTACTAAATTAGAAAAAATATATAGAAATAAAGAATATAGAGAAAAATACCATTTGAAAAATATGCCTCCAGAAGAGTTTATAGATTTAGTAATAGCTATATTTGATAATAAATCATATGATAGCTTAAAAGCATTATACAATCATGTTATAGAAGATTTTAAAATAACAGATTTTGTATTAAAAACAGAATTATAAAGGAAGTGATTATAATGGTATTAGAAGAATATGATGAAACAGTTATTTCTACCTTTGATCCATATGAAGTTGAAAATATAATTGATAATTTTCCGAAAATAGGTGTAACTTGTTTTTCTAAAAGATTATTTGACCAATTAATAAGTAAATTTAATGGTATAGAGATTGCTTTATCATCAAATGGTAATGGTAAACTACCAATATATAAGATTAATTATGAAGGAAAAGATATAGCTTTATTTATGTCTAGAGTTGGAGCTTCTTCTTGTGTTGTTCAATATGAAGAATTATTTGCTATGGGATTAGAAAAACTAATAGTTTTTGGAACTTGTGGTGTTCTTGATAAATCAATAGAAGATTTAGCCATAATAATCCCTGATTCTGCTATTAGAGATGAAGGAACAAGTTATCACTATTTAAAATCATCAAGAGAAGTAGCTGTTAATCCAAAATATAAAGAAGAATTTATTAAACTTTTAAAAGAACATAATTATTCATATATCATAGGTAAAACATGGACAACTGATGCCCCATACCGTGAAACAAGAAATAAAGTATTAAAAAGAAAAGAAGAAGGTTGTGTTTGTGTTGAAATGGAATGTTCAGCTATTTCATCTTTAGCTAAATTTCGTAAAAAAGATATTTTTCAATTCTTTTATGCCGCTGATAATTTAGATTCAGCTAAATGGGACAAAAGATCATTAGGTAATAATGATAAACTTAGTGATAAAGAAAAGATAGGACTATTAGCTATCAAATTTGCTTCTAGTTTGAAAATATAATACAAAAATAGATGTAAAAAATAAGGAGATTGATATCATGGAAAAGCTACAATTTGAAAATGAACAATTTGTATTGTATTCACCAGATAGTTTAGGATATATAACTGATAATATGTTAGATATTTTAAATGAAAAAATTGAATTTTATAATGATATTTTTGATATTGATTATTTTAGACAATTTAAAATGAATTATTTTGATGACCTTCAAGAATTTAGAGAGTTTGTTTATGAATTAAGAGGTGAAAGAGAATCCTTACCTGAATATGCAACAGCTACTTTTGATAAAGGGATGATTAATGCATATCTTAGTCCCAATATAGATGTCACAACCAGACAATATCAAAGAAAACAATTTCTGGCTCCACATGAATTGTTTCATATAATGTATAAAGAATTAATCTGGAAAAAAGAAAATAAAAAACATACATCATAAAAATGAAAGTAGTAAGATAAATGTGTACGTTTTTTCTATTATTACTTCACTAAATGATTAATTTTCCATTCTTCAAATTCTTTTTTCTGTTATTTTGTCTCTATTTTCCTATGATAATAGTGCTTTGTAAATTCTCCACAAGAACTACAAAACTTTTTTCCTGATGGAGAATACTGTTTTATTCTAAGATATGGTACAGAATTCGAAATTTTATCTATATATAACTGTTAATTATTACTTATTTTTAATTCATTAATTGAATAATATTCTAACAAACCATCTTTATAATGCCTTAATATGATTTCCATATAAAAAACATTTATGAAATAATACATAGATAAAGAATGATATAATATAACTGGAAGTGATACAATGAGTAAAATAGTTAGTAAGATGAAACAAGAAATCATTAATAGAAGTAATGAATTTGAAATTAAAACTAAAGGTACTAAAGACGAATATAATATTTATAAAGAACATATTCAATATGTATATAATTATGTTTGCCTATTATCACAAAATAAAAAAGTAGATTCCGAAGTTTTAGAACTAAGTGCTTTACTTCATGATATTGCTATGACGGATATTACAATAGATAGATCTAAACATAATGAGTATGGAGCAGTTATAGCAGAAAAACTATTAAGAGACAATAACTATCCAGAAGAAAAGATAAAATTAGTAAAAAAATGTATTTTAAATCACAGTAGTAGTCGAGCTAAATACAGAACTACTGAAGAAGAAATGATATTAGTTGATGCAGATGGCTTATCTCATTTTGATTCTATAGATAGTTTGTATTCACTAGCTCATAATGTTATGAAACTTAATAATAATGATGCACTAGTCTTTATTAAAGAAAAACTAAAGATTATAATGAGATAAGTGATAATCTAAAATATTTAATTCAAGCTAAATATGAAAAAGTAATGAATGCTAATAATGTAAATGATATAATAAATAGTGTAAGGAAGTGAACTTATAGATAATAAAAACTACTAGAAACAGAAAGATTAATTCTAAGAAAATTTAAAAAAGCTGATTATATTGAAATGTTTGATAATTGGGCAAGTGATAAAAATGTAACCAAATATGTTTCTTTTAATCCTCATAAAGATTATGATGAAACAAAACAAATAATTAATGAATGGATTAATGAATATAATGATGGAAGTTATAATTGGGTTGTAGAATTAAAGAGTAATCATCAAATAATTGGAAACATAAGTGTAATTAAATCAAGTAGTAAGCACAGTAACTGTGAATTAGGTTACATATACGGTTCACAATATTGGGGAAAAGGATATGCTACTGAAGCATTAAAAAAAGTAATAGACTATTTAATTAATGAATGTGAATTTCATTTAGTAGAAGCAAAACACCATGCCTCAAATCCAGCAAGTGGAAGAGTAATGGAAAAAGCTGGAATGAAAAAAGACGGAGTATTACGAGAAAGAAGAAAAAATAAAGTAATTGAAGGATATGATGATTTAGTTATTTATTCAATTACGAAAAATGATTCATATAGTTAATAGTATATAAATAGGTACTATTAACTGTATGAGTCTAAAAAAATTATTTCTACTTATAAGGAAGTGATTAGATGTTAATAATAATTGAAAGTGTAGTTTTATGTATATTGTTTACTATAATGGTTTATATAATATCTAGAAATCCAATAAAAACTCTATATAATTATCCACCTAAGATTCAAGAAAGATTAAAATCAATGAAAGAATATAAAGATATAATACCAACTCAAGA
>CALCBO010000116.1 GCA_937897245.1 uncultured Caryophanales bacterium
GTTGGGGAGACCTTGTTGGTGTTGTATCTGGTGCCGCTGCTGTTGGAGCAACAGCTGCCGGAGCAATCGGAAGTGGAGTAACTAACTATCGAGCTGCCAGTGCTGAAGGTAAAGAGTTATATGGTGGAGTTGATGGTAACGATCACAAAATACTTCGAGCGCTTAGAACAGGTGCTTCAACCGCAGCCGGTGTAGGTGGAGGGTTATATGCTGGAGGTAAAACTTTAACTGGTAAAGATGCTAGTGCCAAAAGTGTTATTGCAGCCCAACAGCAAAGAAATGCAACACGTGCAGCCCATTCTACTGCTCCAGGTAGATTTATGGATAATATCTATGGACAATTTACAGGTCAATCTTTAGCTGATAGGGGAAATACTGTTCAACAAAATGCTGAAAACTTTGTTAAAGCCCAAAATGCCTGGAAAAAAGCTTTGGAAGGAAAAGCCAAAGAAAATGCCGGTGCTGTTAATATTAATCTATCAGATGGAAGAGTTGTTAATGCTCGTTTTGAAGAAGTTGAATCTCAACGTCAAACTGGAAATGGAATAATTAAAATTGGTGGATGCTAGTCTATTTACTCCATCTGCAATGCGTGATGCCCTAGATAGAACAATTGATGCATATCAAGCTTCATCTGCTTATCAGAATGATATTAAAATTGGACAAAGCCTATATAAAGTTCGTGAAGATGCTCAACATGCTTATGGTAACGTTAATTGGGATGAATTACCAAGGGGACTTGCCAAACCTACATATAATGTTGACTCAAGAGGTACATATGGAGCAACAGTTGGTGCCGCTAATGCCATTGCAGAACAACAAACAAATAATATGAAACAAAGAATGAGAAATGCTAATAAACAAAAAAAATAATAATAGGAGTGTGATATATAGTGTATGATCAGTATTTAATTCCCGCTAATACCAAAAAGGGACAATTAATCTTAGGAATTTTTAGACCAATGGATTTGGCACTATTTGGAACAGGAGTACTAATTACTATTTTATTACTTGCTTTCTTACCTTTAACAAGTACTTTTATAACAATCCTTATACTGTCCCCAGCATTGGTAACTGGTTTTCTAGTAATGCCAGTACCATACTACCATAATATGTTAAATATAATTATAGAGTGTTATGAATTCTTTACAAATAGACAGACTTATCGTTGGAAAGGTTGGTGTTATAAAGTTGGCAAAAGCAAAAAATAGTGGTTTTACCGAAGATTGGTTACCCGTAAAAGCAATTCAAAATAACATGATTATTACTCGTGATAATCATAAAATTACAGGTGTTAAGATTACACCTAAAAATATCTTTATTTTAGACCCTGATATGCAAAATAATATATTAATAGGATTACGTAATTTTTATAACACAATTGATTATGAATTCTGGTTAATTGTTGCAGATAGACCTGTAGATATATCTGTATATATGTCACAAATGCAACTATTATTAAATGAAACATCTTCACCAGCAATTCGCAAATTAATAATGCAAGATATTGAAAAAGGAGAAACCTTTATTAGAAATAATGTAGTAGATACTGAATACTTCTTTATGTTTAAAGATAAAAATGCAGATTTATTACAAAAAAGAGTTCGTCAAATGATAAATGGCCTAGCTACCTGTGGAATAAATGCTTCTCTAGTTAGCAATTCAGATTTACGAACTGTATTAGAAAACTTCCTAAATGGAGGAAATACGACAGAGTTTGGAACGGTGATGCCTGTATGAGTACAAGTTTAAGAAGTCAATTAGCTCCAAAAGGACTACATTTTTCACCTAGTGATTTTGTAATTAGCGATAAATATGCCACAATATTAACTGTTGTCTCTTATCCTAAATACATATCACCAGGTTATTTATCATCACTTACCAATATGAGTGGTATTAAAGTAGTAGTAAAACATATACCTGTTCCTTGGCAAGAAATGAGTAAAATGCTTAATAAGCAAGTTGCAGATTTAAAACAAAAATATCATGATGAAAGAGATCAAACCGTAAAAGAAAGAATACGTCAAGATGCTGAAAGTCTAGAATACTTTACTTCTATGTTAGCTGGTTCCCAAGCTCGTATTTTTGATTTTCAAATGCATATTATGATTACTGCTGATACTAAAGAAGATTTGGAGTTAAAAAAATTAAATGTTAAAAACTACCTAGATGCTATGGAATTAAGAGCAATTGCTCTACGTTTTGAACAAGAAAAGGTATTAAAATCTATATTACCTATTTTCCCATCTCAAGATGTAGAACAGCGTATCGGAACTCCTATTCCTAGTGTAACGATATCAGCTATGTATCCATTTATTTTTGATAGTATTAAAGATCCGGGATTATCAACTTTATTAGGTGTAGATTTCTCTGGAGGAGTAATACTATTTAATCAATTTTTATACAAAATACGTAAAGAAAATAATAGAAATAATGCCAATATGATTATATTAGGTACCTCTGGTTCAGGAAAGAGTACAGCTGCTAAATTATTACTAAGAACACATATTCGTAATGGTTGTCAAATTGTAATAATTGACCCAGAAGATGAATTCAGAGAAATAACTCAAGCTTTTGGAGGAGATACAGTAGATATTGGTAAAGGTGGAGAATTTGGTTTAATAAACCCATTGGAAATTGTAATTGATGCTGATGAGGAAGAAATTAAACAAGGATTAGGATATACAGTTTTAACTAGAACATTACAATTTTTAAAAGCCTTTATGAAGTACTATGATCCTTCTATAGAAGAAGATGTACTAACTATGTTTTCAGAGATAGTTCAAGATACATATAAAAGATTTGGAATAGATTTTAACGCAGACTTTTCACGTTATACTTCCCAAGATTATCCAACTTTTAGTGATGTTTATGCTACTATAAAAGGACGTTTAATGTCCATGACGGAGCAAACTCAAGAAAGAGATATCATGGAAAGATTAGAGTTAAAAGTTCGTCCAATTATAAAAGAATTAAAATTCTACTTTGATGGTCACACTACAATTAAAAAGGGTAGTGACTTTATGGTATTTAATATTAAAGAGTTAATGAATAGTGATTCAACAGTTAAAAATGCTTTATTCTTCAATGTTTTAAAATACGCTTGGGGACTATGTTTAGACTTTAATGTTGATACTGTATTAATGGTAGATGAAGCACATGTATTATTAGGTGATAATAATGCTCTTGGAGCTGACTTTCTAGCACAAGTTCAACGTCGTGCTAGAAAGTATAATACAGGTACTGTTATTATTACTCAACAACCAAGTGATTTTTCAGACCCAGCTGTAATTACTCAAGGAAAAGCAATCTTTGATAATTCTTCATATTATTTAATAATGGGGCTTAGAAAACAAGCTGTTGACGATTTAGGTAGACTAATTGATTTAAACGAAAGTGAAAAAGAAAGTATTAAACATTATTCCCAAGGAGAAGCTTTGCTAGTCTGTGGAGATAGACGAATGAGAATCAATGTAGCTGTAACCCAAGAAGAATTAGATTCGTTTGGAGCAGGGGGAGGCTTCTAAAAAGAATAGGTGGTGATTTCAGTGGCATATGAAGCAAATCGTGATGATAAGGAATTAGAAAAGCAACGTAATGATCAAAATAATGCCAATAATATTCGTAATGCTGCTGAAGTAGGTATTGCCAGTAAAAATGCCTATGGAGTAGCCATAGGTGCAGGAATTAAAGTAGCTGATAAAGCAACTGGTGGAAAAAGCACTGAAGTATTAGGAAAAGCTATGACTAGAGCCAATAAGTTTAGTCCTTTAGGAAAAATGCAACAAGGCTTTTCTAATAAATTAAATGAAAGTGGAGCTTCAGATATGATTGGTAAAGCCGCTTCAATAAAAAATGCACAAGGCGGTGGACCACAGGGAGTTGGTGCAGGACAAGGCATAGCTCAAGGGGCATCTCAAGGTGCTGCTAAAGGTGCTAATCAACCTAATACACCAAATCAAGTAAAATCAAATAAAACTAATCCAGGAGGAGAGAATACCAGCTCTCTTCCTTCTTCAAATGCTAAAAATCAAGTTAATAATACACCTAGTACTAATCAAAGGGATAAAAAAGAATCAGAAAAAGAAGAAAGCTCAATAGGCAAATCTAAAACAAGAAATGATTATCAAAGCAGTACTACTGAGCCAGAAGAAGAGGAGAAAAAAGATGGTAAAGGAATAGGCTTCTTTATGGTTAGTATTCTTGTTAAAGTAGCCATTTTTGCCTTATTTCCACTTTTATTATTAATTTTAATTATTATTCTTGCGATATCTAGTTTAGCAACTTCTTTTACTGATTTTGAAGATGCTTTTGGTATAAGTCAAACCTCTGGAGAATCAACTGGAAATTATAACTTTAAAGCTAAAAATAAGATGCAACAAGAATTTTATGATAGAGTTGAAAAAGCAAAAAAAAGATATCAATCAAATGGTAAAAGCTTAGATACACTAAAAATTGTTTCTGTCTATCATACCTTAAAAAAGAATGGGGCTAAAATCAATTACGAGAGTATGACTGATGCCGCAATAGAAGAAATAGCCAACAGTATGTTTGATTCAAATGGATATAATGAAAATGTTTTTAAAAATAATTTGATAAACAAGATTATCCCAAAATATATTCCTCTTGCTACACCAACTCAAAAAGAAGAAATTGTTAAACAAATATTTAACTATATGGATGATTACCATAATTTAATTCATGAAAAAAATAATGAAACGTATGGTTCAAACTCAGAATGTGTTGGAAATGGAACTTGTGAGTATAATATAAAAGGTTATATTTTAGATGGACAAAAGAGTTATCGTCATAATATTCAAGTAAAAAATCTATATGTTAGATTAATGCAATGTGGAATTGGAAATGGTCATAATTATGGAGGACAGTTCGGAAAACCATTAGAGGGAGAAAGTCTAGTACCATTTGAAAAATATATTCTAGGTGTCACCTATAATGCATTAGATGAAAATGCCCCAAGGGAAGCCATTAAAGCTCATATGGTAGCTGCTAGAAGTTTTATCCTAGCTAGACCTGTAGACAAAGGTTCATGGCGAACTTTAAAACAAGAATCAGCTGATAAATGGGTTATACAAGTAGCTTCTTGTACTCAAGATCAAGTATATTGTGATCCAGATGTAGGCTGTTCAGGAAAAGATGCCGAATGGTCACAAGTGTATAGTGGTCAATCCCATAATCAAGGTTTTAGTAAGGGTCCACTTGATAGTAAATCAAAAATGCGAGCTTATGCAACTCAAAC
>CALCBO010000117.1 GCA_937897245.1 uncultured Caryophanales bacterium
TTTAAGAAATTAAAGAAAAGGAGGTAAAACATGGCTGATAAACGTGATTTTTATGAAACTTTGGGTGTTGAGAAGAATGCTACTGAACAGGAAATAAAAAGTGCTTATCGTAAAAAAGCAAAACAATTACATCCTGATTTAAATAAAGATGATCCTCATGCAGAAGAGAAGTTTAAAGAAGTTCAAGAAGCTTATTCAGTTTTATCTGATGAAAATAAAAGAAAGATGTATGATCAGTTTGGTCATGCTGGTGTAAGTGGTGCTGGAGCAGCTGGAGCTGGGGGTGCCGGAGGATTTGGTGGCTTCGGTGGATTTGATGCGTCAGGATTTGGTTTTGAAGATATTTTTGATACCTTTTTTGGTGGTGCAACATCATCAGGTTTTGGAGGCTTTAGTGGTTTTGGTGGAGGAAACTCTAAAAACCGTGCTAGTCGTGGAAGTGATATCTTAATGCAGATGGATCTTGATTTTGATGAAGCTATTTATGGTGCTGAGAAGAAATTTAGTATTGATGTTGTTGAAGAATGTGATGAGTGTCATGGACATGGAGGTTTTGATCGTAGGGAATGTTCTACTTGTCATGGTAGTGGTACTATTTCAAAACAACAACAAACTATTCTAGGTTCATTTGTTACACGTACTACTTGTCCTGATTGCCAGGGAAAAGGAAGAACATATAAAAGAAAATGTAGTGAATGTCAAGGTTCTGGTCAAGTTAAGAAACATAAAAATATTACTATTAATATTCCAGCTGGAGTAAATAGTGGAGATAGACAACGTCTTAGTGGTAAAGGTCAAGCTGGTATTAATGGAGGAGAAAATGGTGATTTATATATTGAATACATTGTCTCTGAACATAAATATTTTAAAAGAGATGCAGATGATATTTATTTAGAAGTTCCGCTTACTTTAGCTGAAGCAATTTTAGGTTGTAAGAAACAAATTCCTACTTTATATGGTAATGTTAAAGTAAATATTTCAGCAGGTACTAATAGTGGAGATAAACAAGTTATTAAAGGAAAAGGTGTAGATAATAAATATAGAAAAGTAAAAGGAGATATCATTTCCGTAAACATAAAGGAAATATGTATTTATTATTTAAAGTATATACACCTAAGAGATTATCTAGAGAGCAAAAATCTTTAATTGAAAAACTTAGTAAGACTTCATTAGAAACAAGTGAAACAGAAGATTTTTTAGATTTTGTAGATAATAATGAGAAGAGAAAGTAATTTCTCTTTTTTTCTTGACAAAATAGGACTTTTTCGGCAATAATGAAATTAAGGATTAGGAGGTTCAAATATGAGTAAGATAAATTTAGATAGAATTAATTTAGAGAAGTTTAAATTGGGGGAACAACCTTTAGTATTAAAAAAAGATAATTATCAAGATTTAGTTATTGAAGATGGATATTTGGTAGATAGTGAAGGTAAGAGAATCGGTACTAAGGGTGATATGTATACTAAAAAGATTATGGATTATATTATAAGGGAAGGATGTCTTGATCATAATCCACGTCCTCATTATGAAGATTTTTATGAGAATGCTAGATATAACTCTAATAGTAATGCAATTGAAACTATGAATGGTGAAGAAATACCAGTTGGAAATGGTGAAGTAATTGAAAAAGACAATGGTTTAGAATTATGGACTCCTGCTCATACAATAAGTGTAAATCAAGGAGTAGAATGTACATATGATTTAGCTAAAGGAGAGAGTCCTATGATTACTCTTCGTCCTATTGCGACTAGAGCAGCAATTGCTGAAATACTTTGGATTTATCAAAAAGAAAGTAATGATTTAGTTTTATTTGATGAACTTTTAGGTAGAAAAACATGGGATGAAGATGGAAAGATTAATAATTGGTGGAATGATTGGGCTTTACGTGATGATAATGGTAATTATATATTAAATGATGAAGGACATCCAACTATTGGAGCTTGTTATGGAGAGACTGTTAGTCGTCGTCATATTCTAAAAGATGAAGTTATAAAAGCTATTCGTAATAATCCTGATGGTAGACGTAATATTACATGTTTATGGCAAATGGATGATTTTTTAGAGCCACATGGCTTAAAACCTTGTGCCTTTCTTACTATTTGGAATGTTCGTCATGATTGGGATGGAAAAGATTATTTAGATATGACTATGGTACAAAGATCAAGTGATTTCGCAACTGCTGGTTGTATCAATCAAGTACAGTATACAGCTTTGCAAAAAATGGTAGCTAAAGAATTAGGATTAGAAGCAGGAACATTCACTTGGAAACCTATTAATGTTCAATTATATGATAGACATATTAATCAAGCTGTAGAAATGTTAGATAGAGAACCTATTACATGTGGAGCTAATATAGAGGTAAATCCTGAAGTTACCAAGTTTGAAGATTTTAAGCCAGCAGATATAAAAGTAACTGATTATCCTAGAGAATTAATTAAGAAGAGAAATCCACAATTAAGATTTCCATTGGGTATTTAAAAATGGATAATGTTAGTATGATTGCTGCTGTTGGTAAGAATAAAGAATTAGGTAAGAATAATGATTTAATATGGAAAATTAAAGAAGATTTAGCTTTTTTTAGAGAACAGACAATGGGTAAACCTATTATTATGGGTATGAATACTTTTAATTCTTTACCTAAATTATTACCGGGAAGAATTCATGTTGTTTTGACTCGTAGTAATCCAGAATTAGATAATCAAGTGATTATTGTTCATTCAATGGAAGAATTATTGGACTTTATAAATAATTATCATGATGAAGTAATGATTATTGGAGGAGCTAGTTTATATAAACAGATGTTAGATTATTCTAAAAAGCTAGTTTTAACAGAAATTGAGGCTGAAGATAGGGAGGCTGATGTTTATTTTCCTGACTTTAATAAAGATGAATGGAATAGTGAATTATTAGGTATTAATGAAGAAGATAACATTACTTATAAGCACTTAGTTTATACACGTAAATAGAAAAAGAGTTCAGATTGAACTCTTTTAATATATCATTGTATGTAATATTCTATCAGTATTTTTAAAATTTAATTTAGCAATATCTTTTAATTTTTCTTCACCATATTTTTCGACTACTTCTTCACCTATTTTATCTACATCTTTACCAGCACCTTTTGGTAGAGGAATATGTATTTCATCACATATTTTATCAAATTCTTTTAAGAATAAATATCTACTAATTATAGAACCACAAGCTACGGCAGGAGAGATATCTTCAGCTTTAGTCATAAAAGTAATATCTTTTTGAATTACTTTTTGATCACTTAAATAGTCATAATATCTTGCTTCTTTAGCAAATTCATCTACAATAATATAATCATATTTAGGTTTTTCTTCTTGTACTATTTGGTATAATACACGGTTATGTAATATAGATTTTATTTTATTCATATTAATATTTTTATTATATTTTTCATTATATTCTGTATTAGATAAGATAACACTGCGATAAGGAATTTTTTTAGCTATTTGAGGAGCTATTTTTAATATTTTACTATCATCTATCTTTTTAGAATCTCCAACACCTAATTCTTCTAAAAAAGGAATATCTTCTTTAGTTACGTAACAAGCTGTTACCACGATAGGTCCAAAATAGTCACCAGTTCCTACTTCATCACTACCAACAGCATTACACTTATAATACTTTTCATTAGTTTTTTTCTTTTTTTCTTTGGCTTCTTTAGTATTTTCTATTTGTACTCCCCACATAGCAGCATCGACATCAGCTGAAACACCTTGAAACATTACTTTACCTGATTCATACATTGTTATTACAGTATCTTCTTCTTCTGCTTGAAAAACAACATATGGTATTACTTTATCTCTTCTTTTATCTTTATAATATTCTATCATTTTTTGTTTAATTTCATCATTTACTCTTATAACAATATTCATATTTATCACCTAAAAGATAAGTGTTCGATTAAAAAAATCAATTACTTCATCTTTTGTTTTTCCTTCCTTTAATTTATTATTATATATTTTTTTTATTTCTTCACTTGATAGATTTAATAAATAGGGATTAGTATCAAATAAAGAATATAAATTATTAAATCCTATTTTTTCTAGTGAATTAATTAAGTTTATAATATCCTTTATGTCTTTTGATAAGTAAAAAGGATTACATATTAATATATTTTTTAAATGATTATTTTGACAACCTATATTTTGAAGAATAATTATTAATTCTTTAATATTATTATCTGGTATTTTTTCTATCTCGGTATTAGTATCCATCATTATTTTTATTTCTTCTATGGTAAAGCCATATCTTATTAATATATCCATTTATTAGACCTCCCATAATTCATTTCTAGTTATTTTATATTTATTAGTAAAGTCTTTATCAGTTAAGAAGATATCATTTGTATTATAGTTATTATTTTTTAAAAAACTATATTTCTTTTTTTGATAATCAATATTTAATAATAATAGAGATGGCTCTTTATTAATATAATTAGATAAATCTATTTCTTCATAAAAAGATAATCTATTTTTAATAGTAATGATATCATAACCAATTAATACTGGACAGTTAATTAATAAATATTTAGTTTCTTCTTCTGAATAATTTAAATTCTTAATATCATTAATTTTAGTATCTATGTTTTCAATACTGTATAATAATATATAGGGATTATTATTAATAATTTTAATTATATCTGATTTAGTAAAATTATTATTTTCAAAATAGGATAATTCTTCTTGAATACTATTTAAATAATTATCTTGGAGTATTATTGGAATATATTGAATTATTTTTATAATTTCTTCTTCTTTAAATCCATATTCAATTAGAAAATGAAATTTATTTTGAATTAAATTAAGATCTTTAGTTAAAGTATCTGGAACTATTATAAATATCTTTTTGATTTGATTTTTAGAAAAACCCATTTCTTCTAATTCAGATATTTTTTTATGAAAAGACGATGAACTTAATTTAATTATTTCAGGATTTTTCTTTATTATTTCGATTATATCATTTTTAGATAAGTTAAAACTAAGTAATAGTTCATATTTCTTTTTGATTGTTTGATTGTCTATTCTAAAGATAGATGGATATTTATTTATTATTAGAATAATATCCTCTTTAGTAAAAGCTAAATCTTTGAATAAAGATATTCTATTATTAATCTTTTGAATACCTATTTCTAATATATATGGATAATTTTCTATTAAAGAAAAAACTTCTAAATTAGAAAATCCTAGAGTTTTAAGTTTTTCAATTTTAATTTTAATATTTTCAATAC
>CALCBO010000118.1 GCA_937897245.1 uncultured Caryophanales bacterium
TTTCTAGTGACATCTTGGAGTAAAGTATATATATGATGAAATAAAATACTCTTTAAAACAGCTTTAATAATTAAAAAAATAATAACAAAAATATTAATATTATAAAGAAACAATAAAAAATGTAGTAGAAGGTGTAGGACATTATGAACCATTAAGACATTATGCAGAGGTTCATTTATTGATGGAACCATTACCAAGAGGCAGTGGATTAGTCTTTGATGTAGATTGTAAAGAAGATGACTTAGCAGGAAATTTTCAGAGATTAGTATTAACTCATTTAAACGAAAAAGAACATATTGGTGTACTAACAGGATCCCCTATTACTGATATGAAAATTACATTAGTTAATGGTAAAGCCCATCTTAAACATACTGAAGGTGGAGATTTTAGACAAGCTACTTATCGTGCTCTACGTCAGGGGTTAAAAATGAGTGAAAATATTTTGTTGGAACCTTATTATCAGTTTACTTTAGAAATACCAACTGAATATTTAAGCAAGGCTATTTTTGATATTGAAAGTATGAATGGAGAGTTTACAATTGAAGTATTAGATAATGAAACAAACCTAATTAAAGGAGAAGCACCAATTAGAAAAATGCAGAACTATCAGTTAGAAGTTTTAAACTATACTAAAGGTAAAGGAAAGCTATATTGTCAATTATCAGGATATAAAGAGTGCCAAGAAACTTCAAAAGTTATAAAAGAAATAGGATATGATAGTGAAAGAGATATAAATAATCCTACAGGATCAGTATTCTGCTCACATGGAGCAGGATTTAATGTTGCATGGAATGAGGTCTATGATTATATGCATTTACCATTAAAAATAAAAAAAGAATCAAAGATTCAAAATGCAAATAAGAGAACTTATAGTAATGATGATGAATTACAAAGTATCTTTGAAAGAACCTATGGACCAATCAAGCAAAAATCTAAAGAATATCAACAATCTTTAAAAAAAGAAGTTAAAGCAGTGATAAAACCTGTAAAACCAAAATGTTTACTAGTTGATGGATATAATGTTATTTTTAGCTGGGATGAATTAAAAGAGTTAGCAAATAAAAATCTAGACATCGCCAGAGAAAGATTAATTGATATTTTAAGTAATTATCAGGGTTATATTAATTACATGGTTATTGTTGTTTTTGATGCTTATAAAGTGAAAGGAAATTTAGGCTCAAGTGAAAAATATCATAATATTTATGTTGTTTATACGAAAGAAGCACAAACAGCAGATATGTATATTGAAAGAGCAACACATCAGATGGCTAATGATTTTGATGTTATAGTAGCGACGAGTGATGCTTTAGAACAAATTATCGTTATTGGAGCAGGGGCTTCTCGTATATCATCTCGACAACTAATATTAGAAGTTAAAAATGTATGTGAATCACGTCTAGATGAATTTCAGAGTCAACAGATTGTGAGTCGAAACTATTTATTGGAAGATGTAAAAGATTATAATAAAAAAGGATAAATGATTTATCCTTTTTTACTTTTGAGATATTTTGAAGGGAAAAATATTGTCTTTCGACATTAGTTAGTATATCCCAATAATGAATATATATACATTTTAAAAAGAAAAAACAGATATCTATCTGTTTTTTTGATATCAGTTTGGGATATGATATCATAAGTCATATTATTTGAAGGGAAACAAATATATTATGACTACAATAATAATATATAAAAAATGTATCGCAAAAATTTATAATTAATTTAAAAAAATATGTGAAAATATGACATTTTTATTTATTTTATGTATAATAGAAACGAGAAGATAATAAGAAAGGTAGTGAAATCAATGAAAAGTCTCTTTTATAGACTCATTATTTATTTGGATACTGCTTCAGAAAATGATACAAACTATAATATAGCCTGGTTTATGGCAAATAATTTTTATCGTATCTCAACCATGAGAATCAGTGAACTAGCCCAAGAATGCTATGTTTCTCCAGCAACCATTTCTCGTTTTTGTAGAACTTTGGGATATGAGAATTTTGCCCACTTAAAACAAGAATGTCATGGTTTCTCTTCTAATGATAAGAAGTTTAATAATCTTATTAATGTTCCATTAGAATTGATGAAAAAGTATCCTGAAGAAGCAACATTAAACTATGTAGAACAAGTAAAAAACAATATTGATGAATTACCTCGTTATCTTGATTGGCAAGAAATTGATAAATCTTTGAAATTAATTCATGATAGCCCTTTTATTGCTTTTTTTGGTATTCAATTTTCTCAAAGTGCAGCATTACATTTTCAAACAGATTTATTAATGCTGGAAAAATTTAGTGTAGCATATATGGATTCTGAAAGACAATTAGAGTGTGCTAAAACATTAAATAAAGAGAGTGTTGCAGTTATTATTACTGTTAACGGACATTTCAGTACTAGTGGACATAAAATCTTACAATATATAAAAAAATCTAGATGTAAAGCTGTTTTAATTACTAGTAATCCTAATTTAGATAT
>CALCBO010000119.1 GCA_937897245.1 uncultured Caryophanales bacterium
TAATAATATTATAACAGAAAATAATAAAAATGATGTGAATCTTAAATAGGAAGCATCAAAAAAGAACTGAATAAAAAACATTTAGGCATAAAAATAAGGCCCTTCCTTACGATAGTTTCCTTACAAAAATGATTTAGCATTTTTTCTTGCACAGCTATATTATCATATAATTATGAACAGGTAAAACTATTTTTATCAGTGTTTATAACCTAATTCTTTCATATAATCATTTTGATTTGTTTTTTCATATTTTTTATATTCTTGTAAGATTATCAATAGATACGATTCCATAAGTCGCAATTATATTATGTATATTTCTTTTATATTTACTATTTTCTTTGATTTTTGATTTTTTTACTATTTAGTAAAAAAGTACTATTTCCATCCTACAACTTACAGACTATACCTTCGATTTTTTTTCTTTCATACTATAGGTCAAAAAGAAGTTGAAAGAAAGGGCTATAAAAGTATTGACTTTCTTCTCCAAAAACGTAGTTGGGAGTTTAATATTATTCTTCTAATTCTAATTCTTTAATTAAATCACATTTGCTTAATACAAATATTCCTCTAGACATACAAAATGAATAACACATTTCTAGTAAACTATCAAAATTAATTTTTTTCCCCTTTTTTATATTTATTTTACTTAGTTCAATAGGTACTGATATCATACAAACCAAGCAATTAAATCTTCCTGTCCAAGAATTATCGACTCCATTATCTGACAATTGATATTTATAATCTTCGTTCCATCCAAGTAAATCAAGAAATATTATAAATGCTTTTAAATTAATATCAGAACCAGCTTTATTTATTTCTTGCTGTATAATATTTATATCTGCTATAAACTCATTATTTGGAACATAGTTTTCTCCTTTTTCATCAAGTTCAAAGTCTATCATAAATGCTAATCTATATATTAATCTATTTAACTTTAGCATCATCTTTTTATTAAGTATTATGTGTAACTCAAGAAAAACTCTCCATATATATTTAAAAGTTTTATCATCTTCATCTTTTTTTATTTTTTTATTTTTATATTCAACAAAAGGCATCATATCTCTTCTTTTTTTATTACTATTTTTTATAGATTTTCCATCATCTTTACCTGGCTTACCAAATCCATATTTAATATCTCTCTCGCGTGATAAATTAGTGATAGCTTGATGTTTTACATCCTTTCCTCTTTTAAATTTCTTTGCTTGCTCTATTCTAAAATTTCTTTTCTCTTTACAACATTGTGGTGTTAACCATTTTAATTTTTCCATATTCAATGCCTCCTAAATATAATCTTTCAATATTTCTTTTATATAATTATTATTAATCCAAAAACATTGCTTTGTAAATTCTGTTGCTCCAGTTAATTTATCAGCAACTGGTAATTTAAATGTATCTTTTGCATCTCTACCATGAGGTCTTACATGACATACTTCATTTTCACTCATACCAACAAAGTTTGTTTTTCTCTTACCATCTTTAATATATCTTACAATGTTTCCTGTTTTAATAGTATTATAAGTTTTCTTCCACATTTCCATAACAGCTATTTCAATATCCATTTCAGGCATATTCCATATTTTAATTCCTTTAAATATATAATTATCTTTTTCTTTTTTAAATACAAAAAACATATTTTTAGTTGTTTCTAGTTCTTCTCTTAAATCACAAGTTTCCCAATCTTGATTTATTATATCAGTAAACTTAAATGCAGGAAATGAAATAGATTCTTTTATTCTTCCATTTTCCTCAATTCTAATTGTTTTGGGAATAATATTAGCTTTTTGAAATTCTTCTGTTTCTCCAAGTTTTCTTTTAACATTAAACATTCTACTTATAAGCATACTATTAATATTCTTAGCTGTTGAATCAATTTTGAATTCTGTCATTAATTCTTTTTGAGATTTTCCTTTATATTTATTAATTACTTCTAAAACATATTGATTAAATGTGTCTTTAGTTTCTTTTAATACTTTTTCAACATTGGAATAATCTCCAATATACTTTCTTACAAGTTGAGTCATGTAGGATGTTTTAAAGCAAAAAGCTCTTTGCATCGCAGGAATATCATTAAATGGTTGCTCTCTTTTGGAACTTGCATTAGCTCCTTTTGTACATGCTCCTAAATACATTGTATCTGCTTCTGATATTTCATGTGCTTTTCCATCTTTTATTTTTTTGATAATAATATTCCAATCTTCTTCAATTTGTTCTAAATCTTCATTTTTTGCTAGTTCTATTAATTTCGCATGTGTTATTTTAAACTCTTTATTGTCTTTATTCGGTTCCCATAAATACCATAATAATTGTATTGTATTATTTTTAAACCAGAAATGGCTATCTTTAAAATCATTTTTCCATTCATCCATATAATTAATGATGTTTAAAACTAATCTTTCTTTGGCAGATAACTTACCCCCTTTGATTCTTTTATAGGGAGTAACTTTAAGTTCTATACCAGCTGGCATAAAGTCAGGTTCAGACTCGCTATTATTTTGTATTCCAAAGAGATATTGTTCAACTAATTGTCCTAAGCTACCTTTATTAAGTCTAGTATTATCAATTGTAACTACTTCTTTTTTCATAATATCTTCAATTGATTTACCAATTGCTGATTTGGATATGATTTCAATTTCTTGTCTAGTATATTGTCTTCCTTTTTTCATTTTTGCTCCTTTCGATCTTGTGTTAACATAAAAAATAAGTTAAAATAAAATTATAAGTTGATCTTTTTTGTCTATTATTATATAATAGTTAATGATAAAAGTTGATCTTTTTAATTAAATAAATTATAATATATTTATGATGTTAATACAAATAACAGGAGGTATTTTATGAAAAAAACTTTGGTTGAATTGTTTGCTGGTGTCGGTGGATTTCGCTGTGGTTTAAATCATGTGGAACTTAAAGACGGTAAAGTAATCGAAAAAGGTAATTGGAAATGTTTATGGGCAAACCAATGGGAACCTGCCACAAAATCACAAGAAGCTTATGATTGCTATGCTATGAGATTTGGAGAAAAAGATGTTTCTAATGTAGATATATTTGAAGTAGATAAACATGATATACCAGACCACACTTTATTAGTTGGTGGATTTCCATGCCAAGATTACTCTGTTGCTCAATCATTATCTACTAGTAAGGGAATCGAAGGTAAAAAAGGAGTTCTTTGGTGGGCAATCGAAGAAACTTTAGCAATTAAAAAACCTCCATTTGTTTTGCTAGAAAACGTTGATAGATTATTACTATCTCCAGCAAAGCAGAGAGGTAGAGACTTTGGAATGATTTTACGAAGTTTTTATGAAAACGGCTATGATGTTCAATGGAGAGTAATAAATGCTGGTGAATATGGGCTACCTCAAAAACGTAGAAGGACTTATATTTTTGCTTATCATAAATCTACTAATTATTATAAAAGTATGCAAAAGGTATCTGATTATGATGTGATTTTTTCTAAAGGAATGTTTGTTCAACAATTTCCAATTATCGAATCCTATAAAGAAATAACTGAATCAAGTATTGCTGAATATAAAGATTTAATTGAAGTTAGTAATATGTTTAAATGTCAATTCTATAATGCTGGTGTTATGAAGAATGGTGGAATATATACAGTTAAAGTTAAATCGGATTATAATTTAATTTATCCTTTAAGAAATATTCGTGAAGAAGAACCTGTAGATGATAAATATTTCTTAAATGAAGCTCAAATAGAAAAATTCACATTCTTAAAAGGAAGCAAAAAAATTCCTAGAGTGAAACCAACTGGAGAACCATATTATTACACAGAAGGATCTATGCCTTTTCCTGATAATTTAGATGCTCCTGCTAGAACAATGTTAACAAGTGAGAGTGGAGTTAGTAGAACAACACACGTTATTGAGGATTATAAAACTAAAAAGCCAAGACTTCTTACTCCTAAAGAATGTGAAAGAATTAATGGATTCCCTGATAACTGGACTAATACTGGAATGTCTGATAAGAAACGATATTTCATGATGGGTAATGCTTTGGTAGTTGGCGTAATTGAAAAAATAGGAATAGAATTAGAAAAAATAATTGATAATGAAAAAGATGCATAATTTTGCATCTTTTTTAACTATTAAATCTATTAATTAATTCAACCATTTTTTGTTTTGAAAATTCATATATATCCTCTTCTGAAAGTGCATCTAATAATCTAACACTTCCGAATAAAGATAGTTGTTTACTAAACTCTGTATATAAATTTTCTCCATTTTTTCCAGCTTCTGCCTTACGGAACATTTCTGCGGTTTCCGCATCTTTATTATATTCATCATACAAGTCTTTTTCAGCTTTAATTACCCCTAACACAACATGTTTCTCACTGGAAATACTTCGCCAGGTTAAAGTTCTGAATCTTTCAATTTTTTCACATACAAACTTTGTTAATTCATATTTATCAGGTAATGAATCATCAACAGTTAATTCAACTCTAAAATAGCATCTTGATAAAACTCCAAAAAATATTCCTCTTCGATTTCCCCCGCTAAATAACCAGTGATCTTTAAATGTTGATTTTGATTTTATTGGCATTGCTTGTCTGCATACTTCATAACATGATGTTAATTCGAGCCAAACCCAAAAGTTTTCATTTGTTAATACATATCTTGGTAGTTTATTAAGTGCTTCATATAATGTTATACAATTTTTGTAATCAACTTTGTCATAATTTCCGTCTTCACTAAGATGTAATTTAAAATCTGGAATTGTAAACTTCTTTTCTTCAAACATTTGACCAGATGCATATTTTTTTAACCATAAAGTATCAGAGTGACTCTTAATTAATTCACCAACTTCTGCTGCATTCTCACGTAAATTTTCTAATAATTGGTCAGTTACATACATAACATTTATTAAATTATTCATCACCTTCACCTCTTTTTCTATATCTATCTATCATCAAAAAGTAGAAATCATCGATAGATTGTGTTATTGCATTATTTAACAACCTTTGAGGAACATCAACCTCCAGTTTTCCCCAGTCATCTTTTAGACTTCTCTCATATATTTTTTCATAGGCATTGATAACTGATTCAAGCCAGTCATATGTATTTCTAGCAGTATCAAAATCTTCTTCTTGTGCTTTTGATAAAGCATACGTCAATGCTGGAATAGCAATTATTGCAAAAAATACATTTTGATAATTTGTATCATTTTTCATATTTGTATAAAAACCGTATTCTTTATTTGGTAATGTAATTTTAATATTTTTTCTTTTTACATCAAAATCCATAGTATTGGAATTAGGATCTCCACTACTTACAACTACGAAAATGGATGATACTTTGTTATCTTTTTGCTCATCGAAATCTATTTTTGTATTATACCCATCATCTACAGCTAGTATATCAAATTTATCAATATCAAATTTATAATCTCCATATATCTTATTAAAGTTGTTACTATAGTAATCTTTAATATTCTCTTTAGCATATATAAAACATGATATTTCTACTGGACCTCTTAATTCTGAAATTGGAATTTTTATAGTTGTTCCAGTCAAATCTACTGAGAAAATACTTCTATATATAGTTCTAGAGCACTCAACAATTACTTTTGCTTCTGCTTTTCCTTGTTCAATTAACTCTAATATTTTTTCATCACTTAAATCAATTTTAATGTTATTTAAATAGTAATAATTATCATCTTGGTATTCTTCATAATCAAATTTAAAAAGTGAATTAACAAAAGAAGAGATATTTTCTTTGGAATTCAATACTGGGTATGGAAACAAGTTATTTCTTATTCGCATATATAGCCACCTCAATTCTATAATAATCATATACATCTGTTTGAGCTTTAACTATGTATTCTTTTCCAATTTCCAAATTAAATCCTTCTATATTTCCTTCGTTAACATCAACAGGAATTCCATTAATAGTTGCATATGATATATTTACTTTATACTTTTGATTTGATTCATCTTTATAACTTAATACTAATTGACAATTATTTTCATCATACAAAGATTTAAAAGATATCATTAACTCGCCTGATGCTTTATTAGGAATAAATGGTACATACTTCATTCCTTTTAAAGGTGCTGTTCTTAATATTTCTTTATCTCCCTCTTTATGACCTGTTTTGTCCTCGGTTTCATGTACTCCTCCACCTCGTCCTTGATTGTGTCCTTCAGGTTTTGAAGTATCATCACCATTATCATCAAAATCTCCTACATCTGGTATGTCTGCTTCACTTCCATCATCAGCTGATGTTGCTGGATTTGTATCTTTTATCTTTGCTCTAGTCTTTGGAATTACTATAGGTTTCTCAATAATAGTAGGTTTGTTTTCTCCAAAATCCCCGTCATTATTTGCTGATGGCAAAAATTCTCCGGCACCTTCTATATCACTTTCTTCTTCTATTCCCATAGATAAAGTATCAGCAACATAATTCAGAATACTATCTTCCATTGTATTAATTTGATAGTCCATTTCTGATTTTAATGCTCCAGAAAGTCTATTGGTTTCCCAATCAGTATGTTGAGGATTTTCTACATTTATTAACCTATTATTAAAATCACTGTCTTCTATAATGCATAATGCGGAACATGGAACTGATGATATTTTTCTTAATGTTCTAATCTTCATATGTGGATATCTAACCATAATACAGTTTTTAGTTGCTTCCTCTGCAGTTTCTTTTTTATATGCTTTTAATAATACTTTTATTTCTCCAAAATCATCTAGTTTTATATTTTCAGAATATACATCGTCACCTGTAAGTAGTTCATATTGTGCTTTGATATTTATTAATTGACCATTAGTTGTGATGTAATCCTTACTAATAAGTTTCCCAACTGTTTCTTTATTTAGTAAAATGTCATCAACCCTAACTTCTAGTTCATCAAACATTATTGCTACCATAAAGCTGTCTAGAATCATAGTAATGATTTTCTTTTTCCAATCATCTACTCCCTTAAATCCAAGAATGTAAATATCTGTACCATATTCTGTTCTTGTATAATTTGGTTGTAAATTTAATTGACCTGCAATAGGTAAATTTCTTTCATCACTACTGTAGTAACCAATTCCCACTGTTCTTTGCTCAGGTGAATCTTTATAAATAGTAGAACATAATTTGCTTATTCCTAAGAAACCTTCTTCTCCTGCTTCATTCTTTGTAGAATAGAATACCGTGTTAAAAGAACTTGCCACAAAACAAGCAAATTTTCCTACACCTTTTGAACCACCTTTTCCACCTATTTTTGAAGTTAATCCGCTACCTTTAGTTAATAAGTAAAATTTACTATCTTCTGTAGCTCCAAAAACATCACCTAATCCAGTTGTGTTTTTATCACTAATTCTCAAACATTTTATTTTTTCATTATTAATTGAATTTAACATACTAGCTAATTCTGCTCTATCATTAGGGTGTTTTCTATAATCGTGACATGATTCAATTTCTTCTTTTAATCTTGAATATCCTGGAATATCAGTATTGTTTATTGTAAATACTTCAAACTCTACGATTGCTTTATTGCATTCTTCTCTTCTGGCATCTAGTGAGTTTTGGCATATTTCTCTTGCTAAAGATGCCATTGGATCTTTCTTGAATGTTTCCATATCTGAGTTGTTCAATCCACTTTCACTTGTAAAATTATTACTTGGAAATCTCCATATATTATAGTTCATTGTTAATCCTCCTTATATAGAAATTAATATTGTCTTTTTTTATTTCATATTTATCAAGCATATATGTATTTATTAAGCCTATTAATAAATATTCATTCCACTCATATCCTTTTATATCTGGGAATACAAAATATGCATCAAATTCATTTAGGTTAATCTCTCCATATCTATCTAATAGAATATCAAGATTGTTTTCTATCTGATTTAATGTATATTCATCAATAACTAGTTTTTCTTTTTTTACCATTGTCTTTTTATCTATTAAAACAAAATCCTCACTCATATATTCACATAATGTATAGTATTCGTAAAACCATTTGTTAGATAAACCCATTTTGGTTACATACATTTCAACTTTTTTAATATCAAATTCATCTAGTGTTACTAGATACTGGCGTAGAGCAATAATATTAGTTATTATTCCAGCGTCCAATTTACTGATAATTGGTCTCCTATAATAATAATCATTTGGAAATAAGCTTCGAATAATTGAATAAAGATTAAAGCCATCAACTTCAAAATTTACTTTTGATAAGAAATTATTATTTGATAATGCTATTTTTGCAAATATTTTATGTGATGTAAGATAATTAGTATTTAATGTTGTAAACAATTCTTCTATTTTGTTTTTTAATTCGCTTTTTATATCCATAATATTGGTTTTATTTACATAAATGAATCTTTTATTATATAAAATTAATAAATCTTTATCACTTTCACTGGAAATGATACCTTGAAATATTGTGTATGAAACACCTGGAAACTCATTATATAAATCGTCTAGCGTGAATATGTTATTGAAACTTTTCATGTAGTTTTTAATAGCATCCCATTTATTCTGTTGTGTTCCATAAGTTATAAAGTCTCTATTTGTATGAAATTCACTACCTAACTCATAGTCAAGTACACCTTTTAATAAAAACTGATTATTAATATTACTCATGTTTAATTCGAACTTAAACAGCTCATAAATCTCACTATAATATACAACGAGATTACTCTTTTTTATATAGTTAATAATCTTATTCTTTAATTGGTTAGGTAATTCTGGGCATTTATCTCTTCGCAAATACAAACCTCTATCAATAATACAATAATCTTTGTTTCTATCCAGTTTTGTTGCTATATATCTGCTACTTGTTGGAACCTCTTCAGTTTTATACATTTCCTTATATTTATCCATAAGGAAATTGTAGTCATCATCATTATTTATTCTATATCCTTCAGGAAAGTAAAGGTCTAGTAATTCCAAATATGTATCACTCTCATTGTACTGTTTTTTGATGTAAAATCCTTTTTTTGTTAATTTATAATCATTATCGATTATCATCTTTTCGATATAAGTTGCATTTTTATAGCTTTCTTCAATGATAACAGAAGGTAGATTTTTTTTAAATTTATCAATGATTTCATCAATACTTTTTTCTTCAAAATAAAATGTATCATAATCTTCAGAAAAATTTATTTTCATAGTATTACTATTACTAATTTTTACTTTTATCAATTTAGATACTATTTTATTATTGAGAATTTTAATAAATTTCTCATTTGAAATATATAAAAGTCTTTTAATATCTACATATCTAAAAATAGGTATTAAATCATCAAAATTTATCTTTATATAATTAATCTTTTTATGTATTTTTGCTTCAATTTGTCTGACTCTTTCGCGAGTTAATCCTATTTCATCGCCTACTTCTTGGAGTGTCAATACTCTATCTATTCCCACATCTTTAATTCTTGAGTTATAGATGAATAACCATTTATCATCAAATTCATTATAAAAATTCTCAAATCTAATGAATATATTCTTTACTTTTTCTGCATCTATGTCGTTTAGTAGCCTTAAATAATTGTTTACTTCAATGCAAAATATTAAAGAAAACAATTTGTAGTTACTATTTAACAAATCTTTTAAAGTTACTACATTAAATCTTTTTAACCATTTCTTTTCAAATGTATTTGAGTATGTTACTAGCATAGATAATATCGGACTATCTACTACATCATCATACAAGTCTTCAACCATTTCATTTTTATCTATAATTCCAAACTCTAATCGTATTTTTTCAAACTGAGTTTTATAATTATTATAGTTTATTAGTAAATCAAAATATAATGAGCGTAAATACAAATCTGAATACTTTCCGTTACAATTATTCTTAAAGTATAAAAAATTATAAGCAAGTGCTTCTTCGTAATTTGTAACAATTTTTTCCATTATTTTTGATATCATTTCTTCATTACTTAAATCAAGATTTTCATTTATTGATTTTATTAGTTGGTGAAACAATATATATAAATCTTCTTCTTGTTTTGATAGTATGTATTCTTCTTTTCCGTTTGAATCAAAGTTAATATTTAAATAGAAACTCAAAGCTTCTTCATCTACAAATGAATTATCACTTATATTTAGAGCAATATGCTTTGCTATTAGTTCACATGTTGTTTTTTTATTTGCAATAGAGGATATTATTAAATACTTTATATAACGGTCATCTTTATCAATTGAAGAAGTACTTGGTAATTTATTTTTTATAACGTCACAAGCTCTCATAGTTTCTTCTTCTTTCTAGGTTTATTTCTTTCTCTTAAAAATATTTCCTTTTGCCTGTTTAGTTCATTCTGAATGCTATTAAACATTTCATCAATCTCTTCGTCATCATATTCATAGAATGAGGGATTAATTAAATTATGAAGTTTTGATATTAGATCATTT
>CALCBO010000120.1 GCA_937897245.1 uncultured Caryophanales bacterium
CATGTTGAGATAAAACATCTTTAAACTTCTTAGCTAATTCAGTCATCTTATTTTTTTTCTTATCATGTGCAATTAAAGCAATACGCATAAACTACCCTCCTATTTCTTTTCTTCGTGATATTCTTTATCAGCGTTAACATCCCAAATGATACTCTTATCTAGGTTATCTTTAATAACTCTAACAGTTTCAATCGCAGTTAACATTGAGTGATCCATATTGTTATATCTATGTTGTCCATTTCTTCCAATACAATATAGATTATTAATGTTATTTAAAAATTCTCTAACCTCATTAAATCTACTATAAGTATCAAAATAAGCTGGATAGGCTTTTTTTACTCTAACTACTTTACTATCTTTTATTTTTCCTTTATAGATTCCAATACTTGATAATTCTTTCTTTGCTAGTGATACTAATTCATTATCACTCTTATTCCAAAAAGAATCATTCTCAGTACAAAAATATTCTAAACCAAGCCACATAGTATCTATTGAACTCTTTACAAGATAAGGAGACCAATTATTAAATATTTGAATTCTTCCCATCTTTACTGATGAATCTTGAATATATATCCAATTATCAGGAATATTATTATGAATTGTTTTAATTTTAGTTTCATTTTCTAAATCTATTTTAGGGATTAATACTCCTATAGTTATAAAATCCCTATAAGGTAGTTTATTACTTATTTCACTTATATCTTTGGGAA
Organism: uncultured Caryophanales bacterium; assembly: GCA_937897245.1. The sequence goes on from CALCBO010000120.1 coordinate 711, forward strand.
TATTATTAAGACAATTAATTAAATCTTTAATAGGCATTGAAGATACTACTTTATCACAGGAAATACTATTCTTTTTATTATTATTTAGATAAGTAACCTCTTCAATAATATTATTTTTCTTTTTAATATTAACTACTTTACTATTTAATAATATTTTTCCTCCCTTTTTCTCTATCTTTTCAGCCATTACAGTATATAACTGACCAGGTCCATATTTTGGATAGTAAAAGTTTTCAATCAAACTTGTTTCTTTATTATTATTCTTTAATTTGAATAATTTCTTATAATAATCAATTAATACTTCTTTGATAGATATTCCTTTTACTCTTTGACTTCCCCAACTTGAATCTATTTCTTTAGGACTTCTACCCCATAACTTGGTAGTATAATCTTTAAAAAACATGCTGTATAGTTTATAACCAAAACGATTGATATAGAAATTTTCTAAATTATTTTCTTCTTTTTTTAAAAATGATGATTTTAGATAACTAAAACCACATTTTGTAGTAGTTATAAATCCCATTTTCTTAATAGTTTTAAGATTAAGAGAAATAGGATAATCAAAAAACTTATGATTATAAAAGATTCTAGAAATTCTATTTCTTAGTAGCATTACATTTTCGCTCTTTTCAGGGTCTATATTGTTATTAGGAAATTCTTTTTTTGTTTGTAATAATTTATCATCATAGGCTGGTTTTCCTTGTAAAGGCATTAACTCAAACCATAAATTTTCTACTTCTTTATTTTTGGTAAAAAAACGATGTCCTCCTAAATCCATTCTATTTCCATTATGAGATATAGTTTTACTAATTCCTCCTACTTGATTATCTTCTTCTAAAATAGTAACTTTTAATTTTTTATTATTTTTTAAAAGATGATAAGCACAACTTAATCCAGCTGGTCCTGCTCCGATAATTACTATATTCATTTTACCACCTAGTCTCATTCTATCAAATTATTACTATTTCGTCTATTATAATATTTTTTTAAATACTACTATTTCTTTAGATTGATATACTGGTTGGTAGTAATTATTTTTAATTAGATAATTATAGATATTATTTTTTTTATAGACTATTAAATGAGTAAAATGATATTTATTTATAAATTTATTGTAATTAATATTACCAGTTAATACATTATGATACTCTTCTAAGATATCACTTTTGTGATTATTCTTTTTTAGAAATATCTCTGCTCTACCATCAATATATGTATTATACCCATTATATTCTAAATATGAACCATCACTGAAATGGTTAAATAATATTTTATTAGTAGTTTTATCTTTATTTAAATATTCAACAATAATATCCATCTTATTATCTGTTAGTATATAGTCATTATTTATTACTTTAACTATGAATAATACAAAAAGAAATAGAAGTAATGGTAGAAAACATATTATTTTCATTTCTTTATTAATACTTTGTAATAGTTTTTTAGGTGTAATAAAAGGAAGAAATAAAAGATAAAACAACGAAGTATTACGTAGATTAAGAAAAGACATTATAGCTAGACCAATAAATAAAAAGAATATATGAAGAGAATAATTCATTCTATTTAGAATTAGGACAATAAGAGATATTAAAAATAAGAATAAGAATAAAATACTATTTTGAACTATTGCAATTTCTCCAGTTAAAGAAATTGGTTTCATCTCATCAATTAATATATTAATAGTAGATACTCCATAAGATGAGAAAGAATACGTCATAGCTTCTATTCCATATGGGTTTAGAAAACCTAATAATATAGATATTAAGATAATAGTTATTAAGAGTTTTACTCTTTTATCTTTTTTAATAATATATTCTACTAAATACGGTAAACATATAATAAATAACATAGGCCACATTGAGGCATGAAAGTTTATTTGGATTAGACTTAATAAGGGAACAAAATAAATGCTTTTATCTTTTCTTTCTAAGATATATATAGTTATTAACAAAACAAGTAAAGTTATTACTTGAGGTCTAGGAATAATATAATTTAATTCTAATAGGATATCTATTAAAGAAGCAAAAACATAAGATAAATAACTATTTTTACTAACTAAGTAACATAATTTATATAAAAAGAAAAGAATTATAATATTAATAAATCCAATAATTAAAACAATTCCAGTACTTCCTAAATATTGATATATTAAATACATTAAAGTAGAAAATAACCATTGTTGCATCACAAAATGAAAACCTTGATGAATAGTTAAAAATTCAGTGTGAGGAAAACCATTATTTAAGATATGTTTGCCATGAGAGAATAAAAACCAAATATCTGTTTCTCTGGAAAAATTAATTAATAAAAAAAAGAATAAAGGAAGAATTAAATAGAGAAATCCAATGTTTATTTTTTTATTTAGCATTTATATCATCTCTTTTCTTAATTCTATTATTCTTTTATTTGAAAGTGATTACCATTATCTAGATAAAGAATTCCTTTATGATTATCTAGTTTAGGTAAAACTCCATTATAATGATTAATCATTCTAAATTTAGTAAGAGTTAAATAAACTAAATTACCATCATCCATATATAGTAAGAAACGGTCTTTATCATAATCATTTGGTTGGTACTCAATATCACTAATTTTAGATAATGTATCAGCTTTAATACGTCCCATTCCTTTGATAAATTTTGAATATTTTTGATCTGGTACATAGTTTAATAATCTTGGTACTTCAAAAGTACTACTAAGAGGTTCTAGTTGTACTTTTTCACCATTTTTAAAGATATATTTTTCTTGAGTAGTATCATAAAACAAAGGGATATTTTCAGATATATCTAGCGTTACTACAAAGCCCCACTCTTTATGCATTTTAACATCATGAATATAAGGAGATTTTTCTATTAATTTTTCTGTTTTACTAGATGAAGTTAAAAAAAACTTAGGATAATCTATTAATTTACCTTTTTCTAAGATATCATCATCATTTAGATAAGTAGTATTTTTAATAATAAGATTTTTTATCCTAATTTGTGAAGCAAAATACACGCTTAAAACTATTATTCCAAGAAAGAATAATACTCGTAGCCAATTAAATATTTTTAATTTTTTACGCTTCACAATTTTTTTAGCCATAATTACTCCCAATTTACAAATTCTTGTTCTACTTTTAAATCTATTCCATATTGTTCTTTTACTTTAGTATGACATAAGTCTATTAAGTGTTTAATATCACTACTTTTGGCATTATGATAGTTAACAATAAAATTTGCATGTTTATTACTTATCATGGCACCACCATAACTTTGTCCTTTTAGACCTACATCTTCTATTAATTTACCAGCAAAGCCTCCTTCAGGATTACGAAAAACACTGCCAGCTGAAGGGTATTCTAGAGGTTGTGATTCTAATCTTCTTTTTCGTCTTTCTTTAATAACAGCATCAATAGCATCTCTTCTTCCTTTATGTAATCTAAAGATTACTTCTAGACAAATATAATCAGGATGTTGCCCTAGAAATGAGGAACGATAATGAAAATTCATTTCTTTATTCTCAAGGCGAATAATTTTAAAATCTGGAGTTAGTACTTTAACGTTTTCAACTACATACCCCATATCTGATTTATAAGCTCCAGCATTCATAAAGACAGAACCTCCGACACTTCCTGGGATACCTGATGCAAATTCAAGACCAGTATAACCTTTTTTAGCAGCTAAAAGACTTAATTTAATTAGGGACACTCCTGCTCCCGCACGTATTTTATTTCTACCAAAAAATTCAATAGAATTTAACTCATTTAATTTAATTATTACTCCTTTATAAGGTTTATCACTAAACAAAACATTAGAACCATAACCTAATACTTTATAAGTAACATTTTCCTTTTTTAAGAAACGAAGTAGTTTTACTAAACTAGTTACACTTCTTGGGTAAGCAATACATCTAGCTTTGCCACCTACTCTATATGTAGTATGTTTTTTTAGCGGAACATTTTCTTCTATTTTTCCAATGTTTAATTCTTTAATTCTTTTTATTTCATCAGTATGCATCATTTGAATGATAGAGGCTATACCCTTTTGTCCACCAGAAGAACCTTTTTCTCTTAATCTAATCTTACCAGGAAGAGTATCCATATCATCAAAAATAACTAAAATATTCTCTGTCGGTATTTTATAATAATGAGCTATTTCCATCACCGATTGACCAGATAAATTCATGTATGTCATAGGTTTTAGTAAAATACCTTCTTTACTTTCTATCCTAA
>CALCBO010000121.1 GCA_937897245.1 uncultured Caryophanales bacterium
TGTAGATGAGTATCATATCCTCTTAATGTATAAGTTCCATTTTTTAAAGCATCATATTTGGCTTCACATACTGGATCATTATCACAATACTGTGATTTAAGACTAGCCTTTAATTCATCACTAATTATAAACTCAACATAACTACTATCTACAATTCCATTTACTATTTTATGTTTTAAATAAAATGGTCTATCATTATTATTACTTATTAGTTTTAATTCATTCATCGCATCTACTGCACTAGTATACTGTGCAATATTATTTGGAATACTACTACCAATATAAATCGTTGAAGTATTTGCTGTATAAACTATATCACCATATGGCTCTACTTCTTTTGCATTATCATCAGCTTGAACATAATTAACTTGAAAATTAAAATCTATACTTTGATCAACATTTGGTAAATCTGTACTTTCAATATCTTTTTTAAATTCTATTCTTACTTTATATGTTTCCCTCTCTCCTGCTTTTAAATAATCATATTTCTGTATAACTTGTCTATCTAAATAAGTTACTTTATATGATAAATAACTAGGTAAAGACTCATTATTAATTTCAACTTCTTCATTATTTCCTATTTTAATAGTAGATAAAATTGTATCTACCATTCCATCAACAGTACCATCATTTACAACATCTACAGTAAATTCATAGAAATCACCAGGATTAATTAAAGAAGCAGTATAAGTCACTTCTGTAGTATCTGTTGGAGTAATAGTTGCAGCTTGATCTCCTGTCCCAATAGAAACACTTCCATTTGTTGGACTTACATTTTCAAAATGTATATCCCAAATAGAGTTATTAAGTCTACTCATACCATTAATTCTAATACTACTATTCAATACAGCATAACCCAATGATAACACTAATAACAAAACAATTAGTATAATAGACATTTTCTTTTTATTATTATTCCATTTCACAAACATAACACATCATTCCTATTATACTTTATATTGTAGAAGAGAATATTTAATATGTCAAATATATTTAACTATCTATTTTTTATTTCCTTCAAAAATAATAGCTTCATAGATTAAATCTACTAAATGATTACTAGGCTCTAATTTGTATTTATCCATAATCTTAGTAAAAACATCTAAACTATATTCCATATTTAAATAAGGATATACCAACTCTTTAGAATTATCTAAATCCTTTAAATAATCCAATGTATAACTATCTTCTATTATTAATAAAGGTAAATCTTTTACCCAATGTCTAAACTTTTCTAATATAAAATAAATATTATCAATATAAGTAAATTGTTCTTTATCATATGATATCATTCTCAAAATATCTTCGTTATCTATTAAATTAGCTTTTAATCTATAATCAAATCTATCTAATAACTTAATACCATCCAATTTTAAAGCACTAATTTGGGCTATTGTTCCCTTTTCACTATCACTATGTGTTGGTATAACTTCTACAATAATATATTTATCTTTTAATAAATCCATTTATTCACCTCTTCCATAACACAAATAGAGAAGAAATCTTCTCTATTTATGAGTATATACTTCTACTTTATGTGTCTTTCCATCATCACTTAAATCTAAATTCATTGAAATTAATTCTTTACCATCTAATTTTATTAAACGTTTATCACTCTTTATAACTTCAATCTCATAAGTAGTATCTAAATAATGATAAACTGCTTTAAAACCATCCCAAGCAATAGGCATTCTAGGATCTATTTTTAGTTTATTACCTCTCTTTTTTAATCCTAAAATTTCTTCTATTCCAACTCGATAAAACCATCCAGCTGAACCTGTATACCATGTCCAACCACCTCTTCCTGGAAAACTAGTAGAAGAATAAATATCTGCCACAATAACATAAGGCTCTACTTGATAAATCTTAGTATCATATGATTTTTTAGTTCTATTAACAGGATTTATCATTTGATAATATCGATAAGCTCTATCATGATATCCTGCTTTTATTAAAGCCATTAAATACCAAGATACAGAATGTGTATATTGTCCACCATTTTCTCTAATACCCTGTGGATAATTCATAATATAACCAGGATTATTTAATGATTTTGAAAAAGCTGGGGTAAGTAGTTTAATAATTTTATTCTTATTATCAACCAATTGTTCTTCAACAGAAGTAATAACTTGTTCTGCTCTATCTTTTGGTGCTACTTCACTTAGAATAGAAAAACTTTGTGATATTAAATCAATCTTACATTCACTATTTTCATTACTTCCTAAAGTATCTCCATTGTCAAAATAAGCCCTCAAATAATAACTACCATCCCAAGTATTTTTATTTAAATTAAGTTTTAGTTTTTCATTAAATTCATCATACTTAGTAGAGTCAAATTTCTTATCATGTTGTTTTATTACTTTCATAAAAGAATCAATTGTATTATATAAGAAGAATCCTAACCAAACACTTTCACCTTTTCCTTTTATACCTACTCTATTCATTCCGTCATTCCAATCTCCACCACCCATCAATGGAATCTTATGACGTCCCATATTATTCATTGATAATTCTAGAGATTTTAAACAGTGTTGAAGTAGACTTTCTTTATCTTCAGAATAATTAAACACTAATCCTTTTTCGGCTTCATAATTACTTAATTCTTCACCCATTACATAAGGAATTTCTTCCTTCAAGATATCATAATCTCCAGTTACTTCTATATAATGAGTAGTTGCATATACTAACCATAAGAAATCATCTTTATATTTACTACGCAATCCAAAATGATTCATCTCATGCCACCAATGTAAAACATCACCTTCCACAAACTGATGAGCAGCATTTATTAATATTTGACGTCTAGTCTGCTTTGGATTTACCAATACTATATTCATGGCATCTTGTAATTGATCACGATAACCAAAAGCTCCACTTACTTGATAGAAACCAGCTCTTGCATATATTCTTGAAGATATAGTTTGATATAAATACCAACCATTAACCATATAATCAAAACTCTTATCAGGAGTACTAACCTGTACTACTCCTAAAGTCTCTTTCCAATAATCTTTTACCTTCTTTAATTCTTTCCTACAATTAGAAATATTAGTATAATCATGAATTAATTTTAAATTTTCACTATCACTTAAACTACATCCCATTACAAATACTAGAGTTTTTTCTTCATCCTTTTCCAACTGAACATTAACTTCAATACTCTTCTTAAGCATCTTTCGACATTCAGCATATTTAATTTTTTCAGAAGAAGACATAAAGACATTAACATCACCATAATTTATACTATAAACATTACGCATTTTTAAATAATTATCTTGTCCCATAAACTCTGTCAATATATGCCTAGTAGTTTTTTCTTCAAAATTTCCAAAAGTTGGATTAATCCAAAATTCAATATTAACATCTGCCAATTCATCTTTTTTATTTGTAATATTCATATAATAAATTTTTACATTCTTATCAGCAGCTACATACTCTGTAATTTCATGCTTAAATTCTTCAGTTTCACTCTCTAAAATACTATAACCAAATCCATGTGTACATTTCTCAGGATCAAATAATTTACCATTAAATTTGAATCCTTCGCTCTTATCATTAACTACAGTTTCATTAGTCCAAGCAGAAATCTTATATTCTCCAGAATTATAAGCATATGTATAACCACAACCATTATTAGTAATTATAGTTCCAAAATTTTTATTCGCAATTACATTACACCATGGCATTGGAGTATTCTTATTATATATAACATATTCTCTACCGTTATTTTTAAATCCTCCGAATCCATTATCAAATACTAATTTATCTTTATTTTCCATAGCTATATTTTTTTCATAAGGATAAGTAGGATAATCATTAACTGTATTATTCTCTTGTAGTAACTCTACTGCTTCCTTTAAAGTAATATGATTTTCTATTATAAAATGTAATCTAGGAACAATATTTAATAAGCTTCTATCTTCACTAGTAATATTATCCTTATCAATAACTGTAACACTACCAGGTGTATGATAAAAACTATTCAATGTATAAATACGATATAATTCATCATCAATTTCTTTCTTTATTACTTTAGCATATTGTCCACTCTCATTATTAACAATAAGCAAATCTACAAAAATTGACTTATTCTTATAGTATTCAAATGCTTTTAATATTTCATGAACAAATCCCATATCGCTAATATCATTAATTTCTACTAAAATAATCGGTCTATCTCCACTAACTCCAAATTTCCAAAGTCCTGTCTGTCCCAATGCATTTTTTCTTAAATCATCCATTCTTTCTTCACTAACAGATAACTTTGTAGTTTGATATAAATAATTCAACATAATATTATAGGTACGCATATTTTCCCCAGATATATTCATATTCTTAGTATTAATTACATTCATTAGTGTTGATATCCTAAAGGCTTTTTCTAACTCATAATTTGTATCATAGGCATCTAAAATAGCATTTATTTGTTCTCTACTTCTACCAAATCCTACTAACAAATACACTGATACTGAACCATTAGCTGGTACCACAATCCTATTTCTAAGAGATAAAACTGGATCTAAATTATCACCTGCATAATTAGTTAATTCTCCTTCTAAAGCATCAGCTTGATTTAAGAAGTTACCTCACCTATAAATTTTGCTCTTTCAGTTTCATATGAATATTTAGTAAGAGGATTATCCATAATTAATCTAGTAACCATATAACTATTAATATTAGAATCTCCTCTATTCTTTCTTTTCGCAATTAAACTATTAGTCTTTCCATCAAACTCTGTTGAAGCAAACATATTATTAAAGACTCTATGACTGACATCATCCATATTTTCAGAAAGAATCGGTTCTGTATAACTAGTTAATTCTAACTCTTTATCAACTTCATCTTCATTTTTAAAAGTTACTTTTCTAATCTCAGCATGATGATTTCGACACACAACAATCTCAGTCTTAGTAGAAATCTTATCATCTCGTCTTAAAAACTTAATCTTATCAGAAGCAAAAATAACCTCATATTTATCTGGTCTAACATTCATTGGAGCATAAGTATTACTCCAAATATTATTAGAATTAACATCTTTCATAAACAAGAATATTCCATATTCCAACTCAGTTACTTTACGATAACGATTTAATTGTTGTGTTCTATATCTTGAAAAACTATTACCTCTATCATTCATTATTAATGAATATTTTTTATTAGATAAAACTGACATTTCTGGTAAATAAGAAATATAATCAAAAGATCTTATATCATTTTCAATACTCTCTTTTTTATAATCATATTTCTTATATCTAGCCATTTTCATATCAATACTAGTCTTTATTTGAACTTTTTCTTTTAACAACAACTCAAAAGTTCTAATATGAACATTCTGATGGAAATAATCCTTTATAACTCCTTGCTTCAAATAATTAGTTATTCCTAATAAACTCATACCTTGATGATGAGCAAAATAAGATGGAACTACCCCCATATTATCATAATCAAATGATTCATATAAACCATATATTGAATACATTTCTAAATCTTTAAACTTCAAAATATTTTCATATACATCTTCAGGATACAATTCTAAAATCATCAATGAAGAGTATGGTGAAAGTACTATTCTATTATCTTTATCTTCTTTAGCTTTCAGATAAGGTGTTGAAAAAGCACTATACTTATAGTTTAATGAATTATCTAATTCATTATAAGCTGACTCTGATATTCCCCAAGGTAAATGTCTAGATACTTTATGAATATAATCTTTTTGACAAAAATAAGCAAAATGATATGATTCATCCAACAATGTATTTGGATAATTCTTCATAAATAATAATGGCATATAATATTCAAAAGCAGTTCCTGACCATGATATTAATCCTTTCCTACCTTTATATGCTGTCAAAGATTTATCTAAACAAAACCAATGCTTACTAGGAATATCACCTAAACAAATAGCTACATAACTAGTAAGTCTAGACTCACTTGCAAATTTATTATAATTATAAGTTGATAATTTACCCTCATCTTCATCGTAACCAATACTAAATACATTTTTCTTAATATACAATTTTTTAAAGTTAGTATTTCTAAGTAATTTATCACATAATTTTACTAATTTTTCTTCTTCTTTATTAACTAAAAATTCTCTAACTACTATCAAACATGCAATCAAATTACCTGAATCAACTGTAGATACAAAATTAGGTTTCATTACTTTTTTAGTTCTAATATCATACCAGTTATATAGATGTCCATTCCACTTCTCTAAAGAATCTATAGATTTTAATATTTCTCTTAAAAGCATAATAGCTTTTTCTTGATCAATAAAATCCAACTCATATGCACAAACAACACTAACTAAAGAATAACCAATAGCTGTAGGTGAAGTTCTCATATCTAGTTTTTCTTCTCTATTTTCTTGATAATTATCTGGTATTAAATAATGATACTCATCAACTAAATTATCTTCAAAATATTTCCAAGTACGATATAGTTTATATCTGTACC
>CALCBO010000122.1 GCA_937897245.1 uncultured Caryophanales bacterium
CCTTCAGGTGGGCTTGTAAATATGTTGTTATAATTTCCAAATAAGTAGTTTCCATTATTATGACCACCACGACCATTAGTTTTTGGAATTGTAATAGACCAATTTGTAGCATTGTGACCTGCTTCTTCAAATATTTCATAATTAATATTATCAGAAGTAGTAGCAACAAATCCTAATACGTCAGAAAAATCCCAATTACCTAAATCTATACTAAATGTTGTAGCATTATATCCTGCATATGCAAAGACGCCTTTCATATTCCAGATTTTTGTTGTATTCCAATCGCTTAAGTCTAAATTAAATACTGTAGCCTTACCTCCAGAATGATTAAATGTACCTTCAATATCTTTAAGACTTGATGTATTCCAATTACTTATATCCCCTATTGTCCAAGTTGTAGAATTATATCCAGAATAATAGAACATCCAACTCGTATCTTCTACCTTTGACATATTCCAGTCACTTAAATCTCCTATTGTCCAGGTTGTCGCATTATATCCCGAATATCCAAACATGCATATTGTATTTGTAACTTTTGAGGTATCCCAATTATTTAAATTTAAATTAAATGATGGAGCAGAGTATCCTGCATAATAGAACATATAACGCATGTCAGTAACATTTGAGGTATCCCAATTACTTAGATTTCCTATATTCCAAGTTGTAGAACTTTTTCCGGCATTCATGAACATCTGTAACATATTAGTAACTTTTGAAGTATTCCAATTCTTTAAATTTCCTATATTCCAAGTAGTAGCACTATGCCCAGCGTGGTAAAACATTGCACTCATATGTGTTACATTTGATGTATCCCAATTGTTTAAATTACCTATATTAAATGTTGTGGCATTTTCTCCCAAACCATAGAACATTTGACTCATATTTGTGACTTTTGATGTATTCCAATTACTCAAATCTCCTATTGTCCACGTGGTTGCATTTTTCCCTACATAAAGAAACATACTTTCCATATCAGTAACTTTTGAAGTATCCCAACTACTTAAATCTAATTCAACCGTTGAGGCACTTTTTCCGGCAGCTGTAAACATCCAATTCATATCAACAACATTTGATGTATTCCAATTACTTAAATTACCTATATTAAATACTGTTGCATTTTCTCCTGTATAATAAAACATTTGATTCATATCAGTTACTTTTGAGGTATCCCAATTATTTAAATTACCAATACTCCAAGTTGAAGCACTTCTTCCTGCATCTAAAAATAATTCATTCATATCAGTTACTTTTGAGGTGTTCCAACCACTTAAATCTAAATTGAAAGTTGTAGCACTATAACCTGTTTTCAAAAAAATTCCTCTCATATTTAAAACATTTGATGTAAATAAAGATTCTAAATTTCCTGTAAAAGTAGATGCATTGTATCCTACTCCAAGAAACCATAAATCCATATATTTAGGTGCTACAATTCCATCTATTTCAATATTAGACACATTATAACTATAATTAGAATATTCATAGTAATATGAATTAATCCAAGGAACATTATCATAATAAGCAAATTGTCTATCTCCTTCAAAATTGCCCGATCTTTTTCCAAACACTTCATGACTTGATATGACAAGGGTTTCAGGTACATTATCTATATCTCTATCTTGTAATGCCCAATATATTTTATTACTAATATCCGGAATATTCCATGATGCATAAAGTGTAGTATCTTGGTTAATCGTAATTGCTTGATTTTTATAATATGAAATTCCAGATAAATCACCTGCAGTATTATAATAATCTACTACCTTTTGGTTTAATTTATAATGTTCATAAGCATCAGAAGGCATTTCAATAGATTGTCCTGATAATAATTCTAATGAATATGATTCTCCTGTTGCATCAATAGTATTTTTATCTAATGTTAAAGTATATTTTTTTGCCCATTGTGCATATAAAGTAATATTTTCAGTAACAGTTATTTCTTCTTCATCTAAGTAAGATATTCCAGACCCATCTGACTTTGTATTCCATCCTAAAAATCCATATTCTTCTTTAGTATATAAATTTTTAGACAATTTAGTAGAAGTATTATTGGCTATTCTTTGATTATTCATCATACCTATTGCATTACTATCATTCTTATCAAAAGTAATATAATGAAATTCTAAGTTTTTCCATTTAGCATACAATGTAATATCACCTGATGGTATATAAGTAGAATCTACTAATGTGTTATATGTATCTTCCAAATACCAGCCTTCGAATTCATAATTATTTCTAATTGGCTGTGGTAAATCACCTATACTATTTCCTAAACTAAATGTTTTTGTATTATATGGTACTGTTCCACCAATTGGATTAAATAAAATATTTCCAGAGTATCCTGCATAAACTCTAGTATGTGCCTCATTTATACCAACAGTTTTTAATTCATTACCTTCAGTGCATGAAGACTCTGTATACCAATCGTTTGATGTTATATCACTTTTTACAGGATTTTCACTTAGACTATAATCTTCACTAACACTTGATACAATAGCATAATAACCATAATAATTATTATAATAGTTGTGTGATTTAAAATAAATATTAATAGTATCACCATTATAATATAATATTTTATGATAATTAGAATCATTACTAGGCTTATTACTTAATCTTCCACCACCTAATTTTCCATTTGAAACAGAAGCATATACTGAATTATCATTGGTTGGTGTTATATAACCTGGATATATTGCTACCCAATCATATGAAGTAGAATAAGTTGAATACCATATCTCTATTTTTAACTTTGTTGCTCCTGGAATTGATATTTTATCAGTAGTTGATAAACTTCTAGAATAAGAACCATTTGCTACACCACTATCATTAATATTTGCTGTACTTGAAACTTTACTATGATTATAATAGGTAATGGTCTTTTCAGTTGTATTATCACTAAATTTACCACCATTAGTATCATAAGTTATATCATATGCCCATCTAGCATATAAAGTCATATTATCAGTTGGAATAAAATATTCGTCAATCTTATTTTCAAAGGTAGATTCACTATACCATCCTTCTAAATAATAATGTTCATTTGTTGGTGTTGGTAATTCTCCAATAGCATTTCCATATAACACTCTTTTACTGTCAACAGAATCAGCTGTATATGAAATAAAATCAATTGTATATTTATTATAGGCAACTACAACAGGAATTGTTTTTATAGTTCCAGATGAACCCGTTATTAAAACATTAGCTTCTCCTTCCCCAACATCTGTAATATTACCTTCAGAATCTATTGTAAATACTGATGTATCAGAAGATGAAATAGTATATTCTTCATCCACCTCATTAGGATTTTCTATTTCAATCTTACTACCTTGATGAGGTGTATCTATCTCAATATATGTAGGTGATATATCTAAAAGCATAACTGATTTTTTCCATACAGCGTATAAAGTAGCACTTGCGTTTGGTGTGTAGTTTCCACCTGCATAATAACTAGCACTAGTGGCAGTATTTGAAGTACTCCATCCTACGAAAGTATATCCTGTTCTTGTAGGAATAACAGAGCTTAACTTTAATGTAGTTCCATAATATTTTATCTGGCTTTCCGGTTCTCCTGAACCACCATTTGAATCGAAAGATATTTCGTATCCAATCGGTGTCCATACTGCATATAATGTTACATTTCCATAAATAGTGTATTCTTCGCCTTCTTCATAAGTTGGAGTTGTAGCAGCTTTATCCGCACTCCATCCCAAAAAATTATATCCAGTTTTTGTGAAACTTTCAGTTGGCATAGTAATACTTCTATTGTAAGTTCCTGTTACGGAACTAGGCGTAGAACTGCCGCCATTTGTATTAAAAGATACGGTGTACGGTGTTGGTGAAAATTTAACTCTTGGAGATGTAGCACTTGTAATACCGGTCAAGAAAAAGTCAAAATCCATGTAGTTACAAGGA
>CALCBO010000123.1 GCA_937897245.1 uncultured Caryophanales bacterium
TTCTTGAAGCTTATCTGAATACAATCAACCTTGGTCAGAACTGTCTGGGAGTACAGTCTGCTGCAAAACGATATTTTAACAAAGATGTCTCTGACCTCAGTTTATCTGAATCCGCTGTTATTGCGGGTGTTACACAGAGCCCATCTAACTTAAATCCTATTTCTAATCCAGAAGCCAACGCCAAAAGACGCGATAAAGTTCTGGATGATATGTTAGAACAAGGCTTCATTACACAGGATGAATATGATGAAGCAAAAGCAGATGATGTATATGACAGAATCCAGGTTGTCAACGAACAGACAGAAACTCAGGATCCATATTCCTATTTCGTAGATTCACTTGCTGAGCAGGTACTTAAGGATCTTCAGGATCAGTTAGGATATACTGAAACACAGGCTTACAATGCACTCTACAGTGGAGGATTAAGTATCTACTCTACACAGAATCTTGAGATGCAGAAGATTTGTGACGAAGAAATGAATGATGATTCTAATTATCCTTCTTTAAAAGAATATGGCATTTCTGGAAGAGCTAGATTATATGAAGTAGTAGAAAAAACAAAAGAAATAAATAATGAAAGAAAAAGAAAAATAAAAAGAAATTTTAAAGATAAAAGTAGTGATTCTCTAAAATTAAAAAAGGATAATACTCTAGCACTTGATTTTATAATTGCGCCACCCAGAATGAAATTATATATGAAATATAGTACTAAGATTTATAATATTTATTTAAAGTTTTTAGCTTCAGAAGATATCTATGTATATTCTATAGATGAAGTGTTTTTAAATCTTACTAATTATCTTTACATGTACCAGACGAATCCTCAAGAATTAATAACAAGTATGTTAAAAGAAGTTTATAAAGAAACAGGTATAACTGCTACTGCTGGTATTGGTACTAATTTATACTTAGCTAAAGTAGCTATGGATATTGTAGCTAAACATATAAAACCTAATAAAGATGGTGTTAGAATTGCTTATTTAGATGAAATGTTATACCGAAAAAAACTTTGGGATTACCAACCAATAACTGATTTTTGGCGAATTGGTAAAGGTATTTCTAAAAAGTTAGCTAAAAATAAAATATATTGTATGGGAGATCTTGCAAAATATTCTCTAATAGCTGAAAATAAATTATTCAAATTATTTGGAATAAATGCCGAATTATTAATTGATCATGCTTGGGGATATGAACCATGTACTATGCAAGATATTAAAAGTTATAAACCTAAAAGTAATAGTCTATCTAAAGGCCAAGTGTTAAAAGAACCATATCCTTATGATAAAGCTAAAATAATAGTAAAAGAAATGGTAGAATTATTAATATTAGAAATGATTAATCGTAAATATTTAACTGACATTATAGTTTTGTCAATTGGTTATGATGTCTCTAATTTAGAAAAAATAAATACCTCAGAAATAGAACTAGCTACTGATTTTTATGGAAGAGCTGTACCTAAAAGAGCTCATGGGAGTATTCGTCTAGATTATCCAACTTCATCCCTAGAATTAATTAGTGAAAAACTAATAGAATTATATGAGAGTATTGTAAATAAAAATCTTACTATTAGAAGAATCAATATAGCTGTTTGTAATTTAAAAAAAGCAACTACTAAGAATAAAATATTAAAACAATTTGATATCTTTCATGATGAGGAAGAAATAGATAAGAAAATAAAGAATCAACAAACCCAAGAAAAAGATGAACAGAATCTACAAAAGATAATTCTTGAAATAAAAAATAAGTATGGTAAAAATAGTATTCTAAAAGGAATGAATCTAAAAGAAGGAGCAACTACCATAGAAAGAAATTTACAAGTAGGAGGTCATAAAGGATGAAATATCAAGATATTATAGATATACCTCATTATGAATTACAAAATCATCTAAGAATGCCAATAGAAGCTAGAGCTAGTCAATTTGCTCCTTTTGCTGCTTTAGATGGTTATTATGACCTAATTAAAGAAAGTAATATTGTTCTAACTAGAAAAAAAGAATTAACAGAAGATGCTAAAAGAATATTAAATCAAAAGTTAGTTTCATTAGAAAAAAATAAAACAGTAACTATAATATATTTTGAACCGGTTACTAAGAAAAATGGTAATTATAGAAAATATCAAGGAATAATAAAAAACATTGATATGATAGAGAAAAAAATAATATTTCAAGATAAAAAAATAATTCATATAACTAATATTTTAGAAATAAAATAAATAAGAATATATAATTTACAATCAATCTATTTCGTGTTAGGATATAAATAAAGATAAAGAAAAGGAGTGTAAGCTTAAATGGAAGAAGAAGAGAAAACAAAAGAAATAAGTACTGAGACTGACTTAACAGAAATTGAAAATATTAAAGAAGAAAATAATAAAGATGATAATACAAAAGATGATAACCCTAAAAAGAAGAAATCAAAAAAGAAAATTATTATAATTACAAGTATTATCATAGTAATTATAATAGCTATAGTAGGATTTATTATTTATAAAAATAGTAAATTAAATAAAAAGATTGATACAGATTGGGGAGAGACTTATTATGACTTTTTAAAAAGTGATAAGAGTAAAAAAGGAAAATTAAAAGTAGAAGATGATTCCCTTCTAGTATTTATAGATGTAGAGGGTATAAATAAACCTGTTATGATTGAAAACTATCAAGAAGATAGTGAAAAATATGCTGATATTTACTATATTAATAAAGGAAAAGTAGAAAGTATAAGTAAACAAGATATAGATACGGTTGAATTCTTATATAATCAAGAAAATAAAAAATATAATTGGTATGTTCATCAAATAACAGATAAAGAAGAAAAATATATTCCTGTAATAAATGACATAAAAAACAACATGAAAAAGAAAGTAGATACTGAAAAAAGTAAAGAGTATACTTTTCAAAAAGATGAGAAAATAAGTGTGGAAAATACTCTTGGTACTAAAATAGAAATGCTTAAAAAAGATACAGTTTTTATTAAGACTGAACCAGATTTAGCTGAATTAGAATTCTCATCTACAGAAAGTGATAAAGAACTTAAAGATGATTTGATCGACGTGTTACAAGACTATAAAGAAAACTCTGAAATTATTAAAGAAGTAAAAGGGGAAGTAAATAAAAAAATAAGTGAAATAGATAAGCAAAAAGAAGCTATTGATAAAGCAAGTGAAGAAGTAAAGAAAAAACAAGAAGATGCAGCAAAAAAAGAAGAAGAGGCTAAAAAGAAAGCTGAAGAAGAACAGAAAAAGGCTGAAGAAGAAAGCAAAAAAGCAGCTGATAATGGTATAAAAGTAGGTAATTATACTCTTAAATATGGAACTTATATTGGTGAAGCAGCATCAGAGGGAATAAAATTAGTCTTAAATCAAAATAATCAATGTACTTATGATGGTAAAAGTTGTACTTATACTATTTCTAGATATGATTTTGCTCAAGATGAATCATCTGCAGGAAGTTATAAAGATTGTTTAGTAATAAAAGATAGTAGTGGTTCTTACTATTTCTATCCATATAATGCTTCATCTATTGGAGATGGTGGAATTAATAGTTTTAATTATTCAGGAAGCTAAAAGAAGTAATTTACTTCTTTTTTACTACGTGAAAACCATTACTACGAGCTTCATCAATACACTTTTGATTATTAAAATGCATACAATATACTTTTTCTTTTAGATTACTAGGGATTTTTTCTATTAGCTTTCCAATATAAAGATGAATATTATCTTTAGAGTTAGTACTTGTCACATCAATATACATTTTAGATATTTTTACATTATCTTTAAGTAAATTTAGAACTATATCTAAATTATTAGAATCACCACTATAATAAATAATACCTTCATGAGTGTAAAAAATAATACTATAACAAGCTAGATAATCAACATGTTTTGTTTCTACATATTCAATAACATCAAAAGTTTGAAATCTATCATCATATTCGTCTTCATAATTAATATTATACATACCATCGCAGCCTATCGCTTTTAGAATAGTTATAATATTATTCCAATGTTTAGCATTTGCCGGTAAAATGATATTAATTTTAATGTGTTTATTAAAAAAACAATACATAATAAGACTACCTAAACTACCAATATGATCACTATGAGTATGAGTAATCATTACATGTACCTTACTAATATCTTCTAATAAATCATTTTCTAATAATTTAGAAAAAACACTCTCACCACAATCAATTAGAAATAACTCATTATTCTCTATAAAATAAGCAGAGGTATTACCTTCTAGATAATTACTAGAATTACCTCTTCCTAAGAAATTTAAATCCATAATATTCCTCCTCAAATTTAGAAAGATTATATCATAAACATAAATAATTATAGTAATAATAAATAGTTAATAGGATATAAAAATAAGTTATCTAAGATAATGAAAAAATTAAAAAGATATGATATATTCTTATTAGCAAAAAAAGAGGTAGGAATAT
>CALCBO010000124.1 GCA_937897245.1 uncultured Caryophanales bacterium
TCATAAAAAACTTATTATATTCATTATACTACTTACTACATCTTATTTTATTTTTAATATTATTACATCGTTTCATTTTAAATTTCTTTTAGAATATTCTATTCAATATCATATTACAGATAATATTTACCGAATAAGTTACATCTTATTATTTCTCTATTTATTTAAAAATATTAATCTTACACTCCAAAATATTTTGTTGAATAAATGGATTTCCTTGTTTGATGAAAAAACTACTTTCTTAACTTTTAAGCAGTTACTTTTACTTCCATATTTATATTTTAAAAATAGAACTTCTGGTGAAGTAATATCCAGATTTAGAGATTTAAATACAATACGTAGTTTTGTGAGTAATTTCTTTTGTGTTTGTACTACTGATTTAGTTACTCTTATTATATTTTTAGTTATTATGCTTAAATATCAGTTTTCTCTTACTATTAAAGTATTAGTACCTTTTATAATTATAGTTATATTTAATATTATTAGTTATCATAAGAAAAAATATTATTTAAAGAAAATAAGTAATGGACAAGATAGAGTTAATGCAGATTTAATACAAGGAATAAGTAATGTAGATACTATAAAAGGTAGTCATTTAGAAAAGAGAATGGTTGATAAATTTAGTATTCATTATCAAGTATTTTTAGATTATGTATATCATTTTCATTTATGGGAAGAAGGATACCAATTTTTAAAAAGTAATTTAGGTGATATTGTTTATATTATGATATATGGTATTGGGTCTTTTTATGTTATTAAAGATAAGATGGCTTTAAGTACATTACTTGTTTATCAAGCATTTTTTAGATATTTTATAAATAGTTTTTATCAAATACTTAGTATAGTTGAAGAATATGGTTCTTATAAAATAGCTTTAGAGAGAGTAGAAGAGTTATTTATGATTAGTAAAGATAATTTTGTGAATAATTATTTTTATTTATCTTATCAATTAAAAGGTAATATTATTTTTCATAATTTATCATATAAAGTTGGTAGTAGATATTTATTTAATGAATTAGATTGGTCAATTAAAGAAGGAGATAAAGTACTATTAAGTGGAGAAAGTGGTAGTGGTAAGAGTTCTTTATTAAAAATATTATTAAGATATATAGAAGTACCTTTTGGGGTAGTATCAATTGCGGGTATTGATATTAATCATTATCATTTAGAGAATATTAGATCTAATATTACTTATGTTACTAGTAATGAGTATTTATTTACAGATAGTTTAAAGAATAATATTACTTTGTATAAAGAATATAGTGAAGAAGATTTTAGAGAAGTGTGTGAAGTATGTTTAGTAGATGATATTATAAAGAATAGTATGATGGGATATGAGACATTGATAGAAGAGAATGGCTTTAATTTTAGTAATGGAGAAAGACAAAGAATAATTCTAGCTCGTAGTATTATTAGAAAAAGTAGTATTTATATATTTGATGAATCTTTTTCAGGGATAGATATTAATAGAGAAAAGAAAATATTAGAAAATATTTTTAAGTACTTAGAAGATAAAACAGTTATTGTAATATCTCATCGTTTTAATAATAAAAAGTTATTTGACCATGTATGTAGGTTAGATAAGGGGAAGATACATGAAAGTTAGAGCTTATCAGAAAATAGATTTTTTAATAATAATGGTAGTTATTATAGTAATTATAGAATTATTAATATTGGTGTTTTTGTTTAATGATAAAATGTATAAATATAAAAGTATAGATGGGGTTGTGGTAAAGGAAGATTTAATTGAAGTTATGGTTTCTAAGAAAGATAAGAGTATTATTTATGAAAATGGTAGAGTGTTTTTAAATAATAAAAGTAAGAGTTATGAGATAGTTGAGAATAGAGGGGTTATAACTAGACATAATAATATGGATTATTATGATATATTAGTAGATATTAAGATTGGGAGTAAATATAAAAGTCATGATATTATTTCATTAGTATGGAGAGATAGAAAGGAAAAAATGATAAAGTTATTTTATGATATATGGAGTAAATAGGAAAAATTTGAGTTTAGGTAAAAAAAACCTAAACTCAAAAAAAATACTTTAAAAAAAACAATAAGTATAGTACACTATATATAAGATAAGGAGAGTTGTATGAAAAATAGTGTTAAACTTTTGTTTTGTTTAATTGTTTTAGTTAGTGTATTTACAATTACGGGGGTAAAGGCTGAAACATTTGATGGAGAGTATTCTACAGAATATTTACTAAGAAATTATAATGCAGTTACTTTAGGTGCCACTGAAAGTATAAATATTTATACATATTCCCCTCCGGGAGAATTAAATTTTAGAGAAAGATATAATTATGATCACTCAATTGATGGAGCAGTCTTAGTAAATGGGGATTTTTCAGGAGAAGGTCGCTTTGGAGAATATTCAGATGGTATTAAATCATATATTAGTGGAATAAAGGGTGGTGATATTACAGCTCCTGATAATTTAGTAACGGATGATGACTATATAGATTTTAATAAACTATATTTAAATGTCTTAAATGAATCAAAACAATTAGTAAAAAAAGCTAAAGCACATATTCATTCAGCTAATTTTGAAATATCTTCTCCTGGAATATACACAGTAGATAATACTTCAGTATATAAAAAAACCGATGAATTACCAATATTTAATGATTACGGAATATTAAATGAAGGAGATTATTACTATAACACTTTACTAATCAAAAATTATGATAAAAATGCTTTATATGTTTTTAATTATCTTAATGAATATATGATGGAAGGTACACTACCAACTATTCTTATTATGGAGAACAATTCTCCTAATGTAGTTAATTTAAAAGATTACTATGAAAGAGGAGATTATACTGGAAACATTATATTTAACTTTCCTAACGCAAAAGAAATAGTTATTGACTATATAAGCTACATTGATAGAGATGAATATTACTACCCAATATATATTCAAAATTTTGAAAACTCAGGTTTTGCTGGTAGTATAATAGCTCCTAATGCTATGGTAAAAATAAATCGAAATTATAATGATAGAGATTATCGTGATGATTTTAATTACTTTGGTACTATAATAGCTAATAGTATCAGAGCATATAGTAATAATGATAACATTGTGATAAAAAAAGCAAATTATAGTATTGATGAACATTTAATTAAAGAAAAGACACCATCATTTATAGAAAAGGCAGAAGACTATGATGATGATTATTATTCAAGAGATTATTCAATTAAAGATTTATTAAGTAATTATAGTTTAGTATCTTTAGGAAAAAATCGTCTAACAAATAATTCAAAGTTTAATACTTTAGGTTATAATCCGGGAGCAGTGAAGATGTTCCATATTACAGGGCAAGCATTGATTAATGGAGATATGTATTTTGATAATGAAAATCAAAGAACAGCTTTTGATTTGGAAAGTAACGAAGTAACTGAGTCATATATTAATGGTAGAGAATACTTATTAGGAGAAGATATCTCAAGTGTAGTAATTCAACCATGGGATAATATGAAAAATGATAGGATACAGTATTTATATCAAAAAAACTCAATATTTTCATCTGATTCACATTCTGATGTAAAAAATTTTGGTCGAGGAAATCTTTCAGCTTTGGTATATGATTATATAAATTTTGATAGATTATATAATAATATTGTTTCTGAACAAAGTGCAATTGATGAAGGTACTAAGCTTAAGACTGGTGAAGATAGTACTGTTCATATTAAAATTGGTGGTAATTATACTATTAATGATATTTCAGATGTAAAAGAAATCATATTTGATAATTTTGAGGATAATAAGGATAAGTTAACTATTATTACTATAAAAAATGGTGGACCAATTAACTTCCCACTAATTAGTAAAAATACAGATGGATATAAGGGAATAGTAACCAATGATTATTTTGGAAAAACTGAAGCTACTCATTTTTATGAAGAAGATACATTTGTACAAGATACTTATCATGGAAATATAGTATGGAATTTACCTAATGCAACTTATGTAACATTAAAAGAAGGTGCTCCGTTTGCAGGACATTTAATTGCGCCAAATGCAGATGTTGAAACTGAAGAAACTCATTTTGCAGGGTGCTTTATAGTAAATAGTATGTATGGAGAAGGAAATACTGAAGCTCATTTTTATCCATTGACAGTAAAGGCTTGTGATTGTGAAGCTTATAATGCACTACCTACAAGATTAAAAGAAGCAGCTAATGATTATTACTTAAGTAAACATTTAGGAGGAAGCGCTTCAATAGTGGAGACAGAAATATTAGGAGATAGAAACCAATATAATTCTGATATTAGTAGGTTAGATACTGTCTTAACTCAATGCAAGATAGCAGATGATACTAGTAATTCAATTGTAGATATATTAACAAATCCACTTACAGTAAATAATTTAATACTTTTTGTAATATTAGGTAGTATTATAGGTGGAAGTATTGTCTTAATAAGAAAAAGAAAAGTAAAGAATAATTAATAAAAACAGTTTTATACTGTTTTTTGTTTGAAGTATTTTATTTAGTAGCTTATAATAGAATTAATAGCGATAAATTTGGGAGATGGTTGTATGAAAAAAGATTATAAAGAAGTTACTTGGAAGAGAGTAGTATATACTTTAGCATTTCTATCTACTGTAGTATATATAATTTATCGTATATTTTTTACTATTCCAATACATGAGAATTTTATTACCATATTTATAGCAGTATTAATCGTAGTATTAGAATTCTTTGAAGCTTTTGTATATAGTATTTATTATTTTAATGTATTGTTATTTAAGAAAGATTCTCCTAAGACACCAAAGATTAAAAAGAAAGATTTTCCAGAATTAGATATTTTAATTGCAACTATTAATGAAGATTATGAATTATTAGAAGAGACTATAAAATGTATTAAAAAGATGAAGTATCCTGATAAGAAAAAGATACATATTTATATGTGTGATGATGGTAGACGTAAAGAAATGAAAGAATTATGTAAGAAGATGAAAATTAATTACATAATACGTAAAGATAATAAAGATGCTAAAGCTGGTAATTATAATCATGCTTTAAGTAAGACTAAATCACCATATATAGTTACTTTTGATGCTGATATGCAACCAAGAGAAGATTTCTTAATGAAGACAGTACCACATATTATAGCTAATGATAATGTTGGGTTTGTCCAAATACCTCAAAACTTTAGAAATCCAGATATTTATCAAGCAAGATTTAAATTAATAGGGAAATTACCACATGAACAAGATTATTTCTTTAATAAAATTCAAATGGCTAAGAATTATACAAATTCAGTTATCTATTGTGGAACTAATACAGTATTTTTACGAAAAGCTTTAGAAGAAGCAGGGGGATTTGCGACAGAAAGTGTTACTGAAGATATCGCAACAGGTATAATTATAGAATCTCTTGGTTATAGAGGAATTGGTATTAATGAAAAAATGGCATTCGGTTTGAATGTTAATAACTTAGATTCTTATATAAAACAGAAATGTAGATGGAGTAGAGGTTGTATTCAAACCTTTAAGAATTATAGAGTAATTAGAAATAAGGGGTTATCTTTAAGACAAAAAGCTGATTACTTTTCAACATTATATTACTGGACTTATGGTTTAAGACAAATATTATATATGATTATTCCTTTATTATTTCCATTTTTTAATATTAAAATAATATATGGTAGTATAGTAACTTTCTCATTATTATTCTTTATTCAATATATATTAAAAAGATATGTTGTGGATTTTGTAGAAGGACATGCTACTTCTTCTACTTGGAATAGGATATATGAGACAGTGTTGTTTCCTACAGTTTCCTTAGATTTAATAAGAGAAGTATTTAATATAGGTAGTAAGAAGTTTTATGTTAGTCCTAAAAAGAAAGAGAAAAATGTAATGACTAGAAGTAATCTATATATGATGATTTTTCACTTTATTATTTGGGTTATTACAATAATAGCTTTATCTTTATGTGTAATAAGAGCAATTGATTATAGGTTAGATATATATTTAGTGCCTATATTCTGGTTAGCTTCAAACTTATTCTATTTAACAATAGCTGTTATATTTGATATGAGTTTGAAAGAACAAGAAGATGTAAATGTAATGGAGAATAGAACAGAAAAGTATAGTCCATTAGTATTTATTAGTTTGATTAAACAATTTGTTAAAGAAGAACTAGGATTTAAAAAGACTATGGTTTGTTTTGGAACTATTATTTTGATAATACTATCTGTTTTGGGAATTAATAATTATCAGAGTCAAAATATTAAGAATTTACAAAAGAGACATTTAGTATCTGAAAATGGTTGGGTACATGTTAAAGGGAATAAATTAGTTAATGAAAAAGATGAAATAGTACATCTTAGAGGAGTTAATAGTCATAGTCCTTATTGGTATGGAGATATTATTACTTATGATAATCTTAAAACATTAAAGGAAAGTTGGGGAATAAATGTATTTAGAATAGCAATGTTTACTAATCCAGAGATGAAGGGATATATTGCGGAGCCTAGTCAAAAGAAAAAAGTAGAAGAGATAGTTAAAATGTGTATTGATTTAGATATTTATGTTATAATTGATTGGCATATTCTAGATGATAATAATCCTATGACTTATAAAGCGGAAGCTTTAGAGTTTTTTGATGAAATGTCTAAAAAATATAAAGATGTTCCTAATGTTTTATATGAAATATGTAATGAACCAAATGGTGATGAAGTTACTTGGGATGATGTTATTAAACCATATGCTGAGGAAGTTATTGAAAAAATTAGAAATAATTCTCCTAAATCATTTATTATTGTAGGAACAGCAAATTGGTGTAAAGATACTCCAGCTGTTATTAGGAATCCATTAAAAGAGAAGAATGTTATGTATGCAGTTCATACTTATATGGGTGATGATATTTATACTGTTCAAGATAATTTAAAATTAGCTATTAAGAAAAAGTTACCAGTTATTATTACAGAGTGTGCAGCAACTGATGGTTCTGGAGATGGTTATATTTATTTAGATTATTTTAAGAAATGGGTAGATTATTTAGATTCTAATGATTTAAGTTGGATAGTATGGCAATTCTCAGATAGAAAAGAAAGTAGTTCTTTAGTAATAGCTAAAGAGATTAAACAATTACAATGGATATCTAAAGGTATATATAGTAAAGAAGAGTTAGCTAAAAAGAAATATAATGTTAATGATTATTTGTCAGAAACAGGTAAAGTTACTAAAGAATTAATTAGAAAGTATAGTTTAAATGAGTAATATAGTTAGTAGAAGGGATGATAAAATGAAGGTATTTATTACTGGTGTTGCGGGTTTTTTAGGAAGTCATTTAGCAGATAGATTACTTAGTTTAGGTTATGAAGTAGTAGGTGTTGATAATCTAGATGGCGGTAGTCGTGATAATGTTAATCCTAAAGTGGTTTTCTATGAAGAAGATTGTAATAATTTAGATAAAATGAAAGAATATATGAATGATTGTCAAATAGTATTTCATGCAGCTTGTACGGCACCTGACGGGTTTTCATTTTTTGCGCCACATTATATTACTCAAAATACTTTTCAAATAACTATGAGTGTTTTAAGTGCAGCAATTGAAAATAAAGTTGAGAAGTTTATTTATTGCTCTAGTATGGCTAGATATGGTAATCAACTAGTAATACCTTATACCGAAGATATGGATTGTTTTCCAGTTACACCTTATGCGGTGGGTAAATATGCTTCAGAATTAGTAATAAAACAATTATGTGAATTAAATCATGTATATTATACAATTATAGTACCTCATAATATATATGGACCAAGACAGAATTATACAGATCCATATCGTAATGTAGCAGCTATTATGATAAATAGAATGTTAAAGAATGAACAACCTATTATTTATGGAGATGGTATGCAGAAAAGATCTTTATCATATATAGATGATTGTATTGATTGTATTGAAAAAGTAATTGTACAAGATAATTTAAATAGAGAAGTAATTAATATTGGACCAGATGAAGAATTTGTAACAATTAATGAATTAGCTTCTGAAATAGCTAGTATTTTAGATTTTGATTTAGATCCTATATATGTTACTGATAGACCAAAAGAAGTTAAAGAGGCTACTTGTTCTTCAGATAAAGCGAGAAAGTTATTAGGATATAAAACTAGGACTACTTTACATGAAGGATTAGAAAAAATGATAGATGATATAAAGAAAAAGGGACCTAAAGATTTTAAATATAATTATGTTATAGAGATAAATAATGAAAATACTCCGGATACTTGGAAAAAAGAATTAATATAAAAATTCTTTTTTTTTGGACAAAATAATAATTATTTAGAAAAATATAATAGGAGGTGAAAGTAATGAGTGTAGGATGATAATACTTTTACTTCCCTGATTCCTTTGTTTAAGAATAAAAATATAAGATGAAATGGAAGGTGATTGAAATAAAGAAAATAAATACTGAAGATTTAGAAAAAATTAAGGGAGGAGCTACAATATCTGTGTGGACTGGAATTATTATTGCGACAGTAGTAGTATTCTTTTCAGGAGTAATAGAAGGAATTACAAATCCAGAAAGTTGTAGGAATTAAAATGAAGAAAGTTGAAATAGAAAAATTAGAAAACGTAGTTGGAGGAACAACTACTATGAATGGACCAATTATTAATGCTGTAGTTAATGTTATTAATGTTTTAAAGGATGCTGGTTATTCGATTGGTTCAGGTGTTCGAAGAATGGTTGAGAATAATATGTGTCCTTTAAAATAAAGAAAAAATACTAATATTTATATTCTTGGGAAAGCTGTTATTTGAGTGATAAATGTCGAAAAAGTAAGAATATCACCATTTTTTCGTAAAAAAAGGCGAAAAACTGTTGAAATACATTAAATCTTTTGATATAATTCATTTTAGTTAAAGCGAAGGGAGGGAAACAGATGGCAACTAAAGTAACGGTTAGAGGTAATCTAGATCAAGCTCTAAGAAAGTTCAAACAAAAAGTAGCAAGAG
>CALCBO010000125.1 GCA_937897245.1 uncultured Caryophanales bacterium
GTACAATACTTTAATTCACTAGGAATAACAGATTTTGAATATGTAATCGGAACTCATGCTCATGAAGACCATATTGGTGGTATGGATGATATTATCAATAATTATAATATTAAGCATTTTTATATGCCAGATGTAGTCACAACTACTAAAACCTTTGAAGATATCATTGACTCATTAGAAAATAAACAATATAACTTTGAAACTCCAGAAATTGATTCTTCATTTAACTTAGCTGATAGTACTTTTAAAGTATTATACATAGGTAGAGAATCCCAAGATTTAAATGATACATCAATTATCTTAAAACTAACTTATCATAAAACATCTTACCTATTTACTGGAGATACAACTAGTAAAATAGAAAAACAAATTCTAGATAAAGACCTAAAAAGTGATGTTCTAAAAGTAGCCCATCATGGTTCAGGATACTCAAATAGTGCCCAATTCTTAAAAGCAGTAGAGGCAAAATATGCTATTATTGAAGTAGGTAAAAATAATGAATATAACCATCCTCAAAGTGTAGTCTTAAATAAACTAAAGAAATTAAATACCAAAATATATAGAACTGATAAAGATGGTACTATAATACTTACTTCTGATGGCCAAGATATCTCATTCCAAACAATAAAAACTGATACAAATGGAGGTGGTCAATAATGAATTATGTTGTAGATGAAATGATAGAAGATAAAGTAAAACTAGAATGTTTAGAAAACCATCAAACTGAAGTTATTAACAAAAAAGAATTACCTCAAGATATTTATGAAGGAGCTATCCTAGAATACAAAGATAATGAATATATATTAAATACTAATCTTGAACAAAATAGACGCAACTCACTTAGAAATAGGTTAGACAAATTAAAAAAAAAGACCTCTAATACTAATCATCCATCTAAATATCAAATACAAACTGAGCTAAAAGAATATAATGATAATTGTTTGTTTGATCATATAACACCTCAAAAATACTATGATTATCTAGAAATAAAAGCATCTGAAATAAAGAATTGTGATTTTCAAAATACTATATTTCAAAAACTAGATATAGAAGATACTAATATCGAAAATACTAATTTTTCTAATCAAAACTTTGTTGATTTTTCCTTTAATAAAGTAACATTTAAAAACTGTAATCTAGTAGGAATAAACTTATCAGATGCTTACTTAGAAAATATTACTTTTGATAATTGTAATTTATTATATGCTACTTTTAATAATACAACTTTAAAAAATGTAGTCTTTAAAGAATGTAATTTATCATCTGTAACTTTCTCTGAAGTAAAATGGAAATCATTAGAATTAACTATGTGTAATTTAGATAAAACTGAATTTCATAAAACTAACTTAAAAGGTTTAGATATATCAGATTGTCAAATTAATAATCTTCAAATAGCCCCATCTAATCTTAAAGGATTAATTGTCTCCTATGATCAAGCAGTAAGTATTTCAACAATTCTAGGTGTTATAATAAAGCAATAAAAACTATTGCTTTATTATTTTGTACTTATTTATTTTAAAAGTCTTAATAATATAATCGGTATTATGACAATTAGTTATAACAGTCTTAACACAACCATAATAATTCTTATTAAATCCATTCTTAATCATTTCTAAATCGTTACCTAACTCTTGATATTTCTTATATTTATACTTAATCCCATTATCTTCTTTGATAGGAATAATCTCATATAAACTAACTCTATATCCTTTATCAGTACATTGTACTCTTACTTTATCTATTATTTTTAAATGATTTAATTCTCTATACTCTTTAACTGGAATAAATACTATTATAAATATAACACCAAAAATTAATATAATTATCTTTTTTATTTAAACCACCCTCTAATAATATTTTTAGTTAATTTAGAATTTCTCTTATTTATTCTCTTATCTATTTTTAAGTAAGAATCATATATTTCATTCTTATCAAAACATATATAATAATAACCTAATACCTTAGTATTAAAAATATCATATATTAAAATAATAATACCTAGAAGTATTCCATATATTCCAAATAGAGTACTTAGAATAAGTAATAATATTTTATAAGTTCTAATAACATTACCTAACTCAATAGAAGTAAATATTAAACCAGCTATTGAAGAAATTGCAATAACAATAATCATAATAGGGGAAACAATACCCGCAGCTACTGCTGCATCACCAAGTATTAAACCTCCTAAAATAGAAATAGCCGAACCACTAATAGAAGACATTCTTAAATCACATTCTTTTAGTATTTCAAAACATATAATCATAAAAAAAGCCTCTATATAAGCAGGAAAAGGAACATTTAATCTTCCAACTTTAAGTATCAATAATAAATTACTAGGAACTAAATAATAATCTCTAGTAGTTATTGAAATATATATAGCTGGAATAAATAAAGCAATAAAAAAAGCTAATAATCTAATAATTCTAATAAAACTAACATTAAAAGACTTTTGATAATAATCATCAGTAGTATGAAAAAAATCTCTAAAAAAAGAAGGTAATATAATTCCATAACAACTATTATCAACCAATATAACTACTTTTCCTTCTAATAAAGCCATACTACATTTATCAGGTCTTTCACTAAGCATAATAGTAGGAAATAATTGATAAGACTCTTCTAAAGATTTTTTTAAATAACTAGAATCAATTATTCCA
>CALCBO010000126.1 GCA_937897245.1 uncultured Caryophanales bacterium
CATGGTTCTGATAATAATATTTTTCAAGAAACAGTAGAGAATTTACAAAAAGTTACTGATTTATTAGATAGTCAATATAAAGGAGATTCTTTATATGAAAATGTTAAAGAAAATATGGATGATTATTCAGATTTAAGAGTTAGAAGAGTAGGAGCTGAGAAAATAGTTGCGCAAACTATGATGCTTACAGGAAATAGAGTTGCTGAGTTTTTTGATAGTAGGAGAGGTTATCCTTGTTTATATAGAGTACATGAAGTTAATGAAAGTGATACTATGAAATTAAAATCTATGATTGATAATTTGACTAGAACTTATGGTGGAGATCAATATGATAAATTATATCAATTAATCGCAGGTATTTATCCTAGAGGGTGGTATGCAACAGAAGGTTCTCATGCGGGACTTGGATTAGATCATTATTGTCATTGTACTTCAGGATTAAGAAGAGCTGCTGATATTGTAGTAGAACATGCTTTAGAAGTATGTTATGATAAAGAACCAACTGATAGAGATTTAGATTTATTAAGTGATGAGGTAGCTAGAAGAGCTAGTCAGATTAATGCTAAGCAAGATCCAATAGATTGGTTTATAAAAGATTATAGAAGAGCTTATCAAAGACGTAGATAGATTGACAAATTAAGAAATATTTGTTACAATATGTCTGCTTTTTGGGGGTTATTATGAAAACAAATAAACAGAGATTAAAAGAAAAATTATTATTAGTGATGTCTATAAGTTTGTTATTAATATCTATAGGGTTAAAAACAGAAAATGCTTTTGGTAAAGAAAATGATAGTTTCGCTATAGATTATGAATATATTAATGTTAAAGATATGGCTAAAGTAGATGTTTCAGCTAAGAGTGTTGATGATGATATATGGACTAATATTATGACTAGTTTAAAAGATAGTAATCCTTTATTTACTAATAATGTAGAGGTAGCGATTAATGATTTAACTTTAGAAGAAACTCCTTTTCCACAAATAGCACCTGCTGTTTTAGAAGTACCAAGACAAGTATGGAGATTACCTACGGTGATGGGAGTTGTAAGTCAATATCCACATTATGGACATGCTGCTTTAGATATTACTAGTCCAAGAGGAAGTAGTGAATATATATTTCCTGTTGCTAATGGAGTTATTTCTGGAATATATACAGATTCAGCTGGAGCTTTAATAGTAACAGTTTTACATAATGTAGATGGAGTTAATTATACTTCATTGTATGCTCATTTATCTAGTTATGCTGATGGTTTATATGTAGGAAAAGAAGTAACAGTAAATGATGTTTTAGGAAGAATGGGAACAACAGGTTATTCTACAGGGGTACATTTACATTTAGTAGTAGTTGATTGTGCTTTATTTAATCCTAATGATGTTAATTGTAGTAATTTAGGTAGTTTCTTTAATTATACTAATACTAGATTAACACAAGATTATATTGGATTAGGTAGTCATATTTATGTTCCAGGAGCATGGAATAGTAGATAATTATAATGATATATTATGAGGGTAATATATCTTTTTTTTACTGTAAACATTAATTTTTTTGTTATTATTTTTTTGGAAATACTTAGTATTTTATATTATAATTGTTATATAAGATATATTAGGAGTTAGCTATGAAAAAGGGTAGATTTAATAAAAAAGTATTTTTAATTATTATATTGTTATTAATTAGTTTAGGATATGCACTACTTAGTTCTAATCTAACAATTAATGGTAATACTAAATTAAATAATTCTAGTTGGGATATT
>CALCBO010000127.1 GCA_937897245.1 uncultured Caryophanales bacterium
TTAGCATTTACCCCATTTAATTCAGCTAATTCTGTAACTGATACTCCATATTGATTACTAATTCCATATAGAGTATCTCCCTTCTTTACTACATATTCTTTATTCAAAAAAATCACCTATTATAAAATATGCAAAAATAAAAAAAGAAGAACAATCTCCTTTTTACATAACTACTTATCATATTCTTCTAAAAAGCTATGATAATCTCCCTCTTTTTTTATTCCTAATACACAACTAATATTAATATTATCTAATGCTTTATATATATTATAATCTACATTAGGATTACTCTTTTTTAACTCTCCAATTAGCTTTTTCATCTCTAATCTTTTACTTATTGACTCATCATGTGATGAATCTTCTGTAAAACGACAAGCACAATTTAAAAATTGTAATCCATGATATTTCGCCCATGCAATTATCATATCTTCTTCTACTAAATACAAAGGTCGAATCAATTCCAATCCATGAAAATTCTCACTACGTAGTTTAGGCATCATTGTTTTAATCTCTGCCCCATAAAACATTGATAATAACGTTGTCTCAATAACATCATTAAAGTGATGTCCTAAAGCAATCTTATTACATCCTAATTCTTGTGCTTTTTTATATAGACATCCTCTACGCATTCTAGCACATAAATAACAAGGACTACCACTAACATTAGATACAACCTCAAATATATCACTTTCAAATATCTCTAACGGAATATTTAACTTCTCTGCATTAGCTTTAATTAATTCTAAATTATTATCATTATAACCAGGATTCATACAAACATAATGTGCTTTAAACTTAACTTTTCCATGTCTTTCTAACTCTTGAATGCACTTAGCTAATAAAAAAGAATCTTTTCCCCCACTAATACAAACCATTATTACATCATTCTCTTTTATTAATTCATACTCAATAACAGCCTTTACACATTTACTCCATATATCTTTTCGATATTTTTTTATTATACTTCTTTCTACTTCCTTATAAAATTCCATAAACATACTCCTATAATTTATACATCTTTACTAATGCTGGATTTTCATAAATAAACTGATCATTATTATCAAAATCTACATCCCTACTACGATCTTTTAAGTAATTAAAATCATAAGATAAATTATGAACAAACCACTCTAACTGCATAGAATCCTTACTCCTATCCCAAGGACTAGGATAACATCTTTCATATTCACATAATATAGATACTATTTCTTCTTGAACTAAAGTATCACGAATTTGACAAGAATTACGTACCTTCATATCAGGATTATCAGAAGAAAACCTTAAATCTTCAACTAAAACATCATTTATTGAAATATCATCACTTATTTTATTAAGAAAAGATTTATCTCCTATATATACATAACCTTCACTATAAGATATACAACACCCATTAGGATAAGAAGAATATTTAAACTTACTCATACTATTATCTTTACTAACACAAGATAAAAGAGAAACTGTAAGTCCTATCACAACAAACCCTCTAAATATATTTTTTTTCATTTATTTATTAAAGACTTCCTCCAATTCATTATATTCAGATATTAATCCATTACTTTTCCAACTATATTTCTTAATAATATCCTCAAAAAAATGAATTTTACTAACAGGAATAGTAATCAAAGGCTTTGTTGTTTCTAAATAATCAAATGATTCTTTAAGTAATTTTCTTCCTAAACCTAACCCACGATATTTACTATCTACAAAAAAAGTACATATCTTCTTCTCTTTATCCTTTTTCACAACTGAAACTGCAACAATCTTCTCATTATCTTTAAAGAAAAATATATCCCCATTCCCTTTAATTATTCTAGGAATATTTTTCTCATAAAACCATTTATAATATCCTGGATATTGTTTTTCATTATATTTTGTAAAACTATATATCAAAGAGACTGCCATAGAAAAATCAGACTCTTTTAAAGTACTTAATATAACTTTTTCCATACAGTCACCTCACTCCCATATATTAGCACAAATAAACTAAAAAAGATAGCTATTCACTATCTTGTACGTAAATAATCAACTAATGATAATTGTTTTATTTTCAAATTATTATTCTTACCAGTCCCTAATTCAATATTTGGTTTAACAAATGGTCCATGATAATCACTTCCACCACTTTCCAACAAATCATATTCTAATGCAACTTTATGATAAAAATCCATCTCTTCTTGACTATGACTTGAATGATAAACTTCCATTCCCTGTAAACCAAGTTGTATTAATTCTTTCAATAAAACTAAAAAGTCTTTTTCTGATAAATCTAAAGTCTTAGGATGAGCTAAAACAGCTACTCCTCCACTACTCCTTATTAAATCTAAACATTCTTCATAAGATAATTCTTTATTTGCACCTTTTACTTTTTCTTTTGCCGCAATCAAGTATTTTTCAAAAGCTTCCTCAATTGTCTTAGCATAACCATATTTAACACATAATTTAGCTAAATCAGGTCTTCCTATATTTCTATCTGCACATACTAATTCTTGTATATCTCTATAATCAAATACTATTCCATAATCTCTTTTAATCTGTTCCATTACTGATAATACTGATTGTAAACTTCTATTATGTAACACATCCATCATCTCATTTAATTCTTTATTATCTAAATCTATCTGATAACCTAAAATATGCATTCTACCATGCTCCCTATGAGCTGATAACTCTATTCCCTCAATTAATTCCAATCCTAAACGAGATAACTCTCTAGCTTTCTTTACTCCCTTTATAGTATCATGATCAGTTATAGCCATAGTACTAATCCCTTTATCTTTAGCTAGTTCTATTAATTCTTTTGGTTGATATTCCCCATCAGAATAACAAGTATGAGTATGCATATCCATTAAACCTTCCATAATCTTCCTCCTTCTTTAGAGATATTATAACCAAAAACACAAAAAAAAAGATAATACTATTTAATTATAATTATTATAACTAATAGTTATTCTTATCTTTTTCCATAATTCTTTAAATCATTATTATCTTCTTGCATTTCTCTATTAGAATATCTATCATTTACTTTTGACATTTCATAATTATAAAACTGTAAGTCATTAGATACTTTTAATCTTTCTCTCTTTAACTGTAATTCCTTTTGTCTTAAATCACTTATTTTATCTTGAACACTTAAAAAATCACTATTAATATCTTTAAATTTCTCAATAATTCTATCTAATTCTCTTCTCTTTTTATTATAGTGAATATATCTTATATATGTATAATATAGCTCTATACATACTAACAATAATACAAATATAAACAGAAACCAAGTTGTAAATAGAATACTACTAAATACTAAACCTATTATTAATATAATTATACTTATATCAATATAATCTATTTTAGTAATATTTTCTAATTCACTACCTACCTCAGTAATTAAAAAATTAATATTATTAACTTTATCTTGTATTAAATCATGATTTTCATAACAAATATTTAATTCATCATATAATTGTTGAACTCTTTTATTAATATTTTCCCTTCTTAAAGACAATTTATCAATCATCTTTTTTAAAAATATATTAGACACAATCTCTTCTTCATGAACACTATAATTACTATCAGGTACTGTCTCAACTACTGAATTATAATAATCAACCTTACCCTCTTCTAAATCTTTTTTTACTTGATATAAAACCATAATTGTTTGATTATCTTCTTTATTATAATCTGGATGATACTTTTTTATTAATTTATTAAGCCTTTTTTTTACGGCTTTATTATACTCACCTTGATAATTAACTTCAGCTAATATTTCCTCTCGCTTCACACAACCACCTCATAGAAACAACTATAATAATTATAAAAAAATATGAAAAAAAATGCAATTTAAGCATACATATTTAATAAAATCTGTTATAATAACTACTTAATTAATGGAGGAAACAATA
>CALCBO010000128.1 GCA_937897245.1 uncultured Caryophanales bacterium
TATCATTATTGTATACTAAAATTAACATAATACACCTCTATAAAGTATATGAAATGATTATAAAAAAAGTTAACATAATATAAAAATATATCTAAAACAAAAATTTAAAAACTTTAAAAGTAACAATAATAATAATAAATATTGATACCTAAAATAGTAATAAATATTTTTAAATATTTAAAAAAGTATTATTATTTAACTTTGTCAATTTTTTTGCACCCAAGTTTATTTATCATAAAATTGTCTAACTTTGAAGCTCTTGTTTTATGAGTTGTTTCTTTGTTTTCGTTCTTTTTTTTATTAAATATTTGAAGAATGCCTGTAATAATAAATGCAAAAAGTAAAACCCACCAAAAAAATATGAAACCAAAGATGATTCTAAATGTATCCATAACTTTTTGTTTTCTAGTGTATGGTTTTCTTGATTGATTTCCTTTATCATCAGGATTAACAACAATTTTTCCTGTAATTTTTGTTGTTTCATTTTCTTCGTTAATGTTAGCAACGTACCAAAGGCCTCCTGAATGATTACTTTCAACAGGCACAAAAAACATATCATCGTTGATAATACGAAGTAAATCATTTTTAAAAGATTGTTTTTTAAGATTGTTTAATAGATGGTTTTTATTATATGGATAAATATATTCAAAAACTTCAGTTAAGCTAGATAGATATTTGTTTTCAACTATTAAATCATAAATTTTGTAGTTTGTTTCTAATTCTAGTTTTATTACTTCGTGAACTTTAGTATAAAAATTTACGAACTTTTTATTTGAAATATCTTTATATTCTTCTTCTATGTTTATTTTGTTTTTCCAACCATTAATTTCTATATAAACTTGAGGAATATAATCATTTGCATCTAATCTATAATATTCTAAAACTATTTCACCATAAAAATTTCTATAACAACTTCTTTTATTTGTAATAGAATCTAATCCATATTCAAAACCATATTCTTCTAGAAATTTCAATGCTGATTTAAAGTCTTTGTATTTCATTATAATATCCTCAAAGATATTATAGCATACTATTAACAAGTATTGCTTATTCTATTTTTGGATAATATGTAATATTCTTTTTCTTTTTCAATACCAATAAATTTTCTTTTAAGTTTTTTAGCAACTGTACCTGTTGTTCCACTACCCATGAAAGGGTCAAGAACTATATCGTTTTCATTAGTGCAAGATAATATTATTCTTTCGAGCAAACATTCGGGTTTTTGTGTTGGGTGATAACCAAATTTTTTTTCATTCATTTGAACTGCTGGTAGATTCCATACATCATGCATTTCATCATTATTAACTTCATACATCTTTTGATAATTAAAATAGCTATGTTTACCTTTGCTAGCCCATATTATAAATTCATAAGAAAATTTGAATTTATTTTTGTAGATTAGTGGTGGTGGATCTACTTTGTGCCAAATAATTATATTAATAATTTTATAACCAATTTTTTTCATTATTCTTTGAACATCAAAAATATTATGTTGTGTGCCACTTACCCATATTGTAGATCCTTGTTTTAATAATCTATAACATTCTGTGAGCCATTCAGTAGTAAATGCCTCAACACTTTCATAATTTTTTGCCTTATCCCATTCGCCTTTATTTACTGAAACCACTTTACCACTATGGATTGATAATCCATCATTAGATAAAAAATATGGAGGGTCAGCAAATATCATGTCTACCTTTCCACTAGGAAATGTTTTCATAACTTTTATACAGTCATCATTGTATAACAAAAAAAATCACCTCAATACTATGATAGTGATTTTCTTATATTATTACTGAAAATTTCTTGTGAAATATTAAACAGACACCTTATTTAATAGTAAATGAAGAATATTGTTTTCTAAATCATTAATATTAAAAATTGTATCTAAGTTATCAAACGTTTCTTCTAAATTATGTTTAGCAGTATTCCATCCAATACCGTCTGTAAACCAAACAAAAGTAAAGTTTTCGATTTCTTTTGATTCAATAGCTAAGTTTTTATAACTTCTTGCAGTTTCATTTAATTTTGAACCACTGCTACCATAAAAATTACATTCGCACGCATAAACATGACCATTTACATATAAAACAAAGTCGAATCTTTTTTCTGTTTTTCCGTTATTACTGATTGCTGATAAATTAATATTGAATTTTTCTTCAACTTCAGATTTCCACATTTCCTTAAAGTAAGATTTCCCTTTAACTAATCCAGCCTTAACTAAATAAGATTCAACTAAATCTTCCATAACATGGCCAGTTCGGTTTTTTCTGCCATTTGTGTCCATTCCAACTTCAACACCCATGACATAATCAACCAAATTATTAATGATGTGGTTTTCTAATAATTCAAATAATCCTGTTTTTCTCATAAATGTAACATATTCATCTATGTGATATTTTCGTTTATTAAAGTTGAAAATAAACTCTCCACCAATAGCATCAATCTTAATTTCAGTTTCTCTTTTAGCTAATAAAATTGGTATTACTTTTAATACTTTAGGATAATCGATTAATAGTTGTTTAAATTCATTTTCAATATTTTTTGAACCGATTAATGAGTTCAAAATGTTTAATTCAATTTTAATTGAATCTACATTTTCATATACCTTTTCAAAGTCTGTATAGTAAGTCCATGTTGCTATACTATCTTTCATTGTTGAAAGCCATTTGTTAAAATCACGAGCCATAATAATACCTCCATATATTATTATACAATTATTTTTGATTATTTTCCTCTAATCTTTTAATTGTTAATTCACAATAATTTATATCTTGTTCAATTCCTATGTATTTTCTGTTAAACATTGATGCAACAATTCCAGTTGTTCCACTACCATTAAATGGGTCTAATATCAAATCATTTTCTTTAGTTGACGATAGAATTATTCTTTCAAGTAATGATATAGGTTTTTGAGTTGGATGTTTACCAAACTTTTTTTCGTTTTTCTTTGGTAATGGTAAAAGCCATACATCTTTCATTTGTTTGTTATCATTAATTTCTTTCATTAATGGATAATTAAAATAATGTTTTCCTTTTTTCTTTGGCGTAAGTTGCTTTCTAGCCCATAATATTGTTTCAGTTGAGTTTGTAAAACATCTACAAGCTAGATTTGGTGCTGGATTTGGTTTTTGCCAAGTTATATTATTTATAATTGAAAACCCTTCTAGTTCAAGAGCAACGCCAATTGAATAAATATTGTGGAAAGTGCCACTAATCCAAATTGTTCCATCATCTTTTAATACTTTTCTGCATAATCTTATCCACTTGCGATTATACTCTAGTTTTTCTTTACTAGATAGAGATTTATCCCAATCTGCTTTATTTACTGATACTTGTTTTCCAGAATGACATGAAACACCACCACTTGATAGAAAATAAGGAGGGTCTGCAAATATCATATCAATTGATTTTTCTTCAATCTTATTAAGTGTTTTAAAACAATCTCCATTAATCAAGGTAAAATTATCAGCATTATAATAAATATTATTCTTTTTCATTTTGATGATTACCTTTATTTTTTTAAATCCATGATTTTTTGAAAAGCTA
Source organism: uncultured Caryophanales bacterium (assembly GCA_937897245.1). The sequence continues at coordinate 3,550 of CALCBO010000128.1, forward strand.
CTGCAAACAAGAATTGCCAAATATACTTGATTCTTTCTTCTTTTGGATATTTATTAATAGGATTATATGCATCATAAATCTCAAATTCTTTTTCATATTTATTTTTAATTTCTTCGATGAATGAATTGGCATCAATATCGTTATTAATATTTAAAGCATAATTCATCTCATTGAAAACATCAATTATCTCTTTAGGGGCTTCGATGTTTTTTAATGAGTTAGTATCTATATAATACATATTTAATACCTCCTAGTAATTTGTGATAATTACTTCTTCAACAGGTCCACGGCCATCAGATTTAGAGTTAATCATTCTCTTTGCATTGATTACATGAATGTTGAAATCTTTATATAATTCATTAATATATTTAGTGTTATGGTTACTTAACATTACATAAACACCTTTATCTGATAATTCTTTGTACACTCTTGCAAGTCTAGCTTGTTCTTCTTTTCCAAATGAATCTTTTGAATATGATGTAAATGAGTTCTTTTCATCCCATGTGTCATATGGTGGATCAAAGTATACAAAGTCACCAGCTTTAGCTTTTTTAACTGCTTCTTCAAAATCACAGTTTGATGTATTAATTGTATTATGAGAAAAATAGTTTCTTAAGGAATTCATGTTATCTCTGTCATAAGCAACAACTTTTTCTTTTTTTGCTGAAGGAACATTAAAGTATCCTTTAGAATTAACTCTATACAATCCATTAAAACATGATTTATTTAAATAAATCATTCTTGCAGCTCTTTCGTAAATTGGTAGCCCATTAAAAGAGTCTAGTTGGTCCAAAGCTCTAATATTATAATAGTAATCTTCAGAATGATTATTTTCATGTTCATGTAATTTCATTACTAATAAATTAAATAATTCATTGTCTGATAAGCATTTATAAGCTAGCATTAATTCTGTATTTGAGTCATTGATAAATGCTCTTTTAGGGGCAATATTAAAAAATAGTGCACCACCACCAACAAAAGGTTCAAAGTAATTATTATAGTTAATAGGCATAAAAGATTTAATCTTTTCAAGAATTTGAGTTTTACCTCCAGCCCATTTTACAAAAGGATGTAATTTTTCTTCAATAGTAATATTCATTAATGTACTGATTGGTACATCCAATGCTTTACTAATCTTTTCAATTGTTTCTAATGTTACATTAACTTTACCTTTTTCAATTTTAGATATTTGAGCTCTTTCAATTCCTGACTTTTTAGAAAGTTCTACTTGAGATACAAGTAAACCATTTCTAAGCTCTTTAACTCTATTTCCAAATACTGTTTGAATCATCATATTTCATCACCAAAACTATTATAACATAAAAATGTGTGTTGTGGCACACATTTTTATAAAAATTATTGTTTTACAGGAGCTCTTAATTTTTGGACTTTTTCTTTTGTTATCTTTTTTCCTAAAAATTTATTTATATAGCCTTGCGTTTCTCCATAATTTTGCACTTGATTATTTAAACAATGATTAAAAAAGATTATCTTGCATAAATTACGGATGGATTCATTTTCTGAATTATCAAATATATTGCTTAACCTACTGCCAAGCTTATTTGTTTCACCCAAACTATCATAAACAAACGCATTTATTAATTGGTAATTAATATTTCCTTTATAATCAAAGTTTTCTAAGGCAACTTTTGTGTTTTTAGAAGTAGCATAATGGATTGTAATATGATAAACTTGTAAAACATATAGTAGAGCTATTCTTTGCATTCTATTTAGAAGCACTTTTAGTTCTTCAAATTCATCAACATAATCAAATTCACTTATTTGCGATTGCTTAATCTCATTTAATACTTCCACAAAAGATTCATCAATTTCTTTAAATAAACAGTAGAGATGCTGATTTGGAAATTTATAAATACATTCTATGATTGTATCAATTTGTTTTGTGTCAATTTGATGGATAAAGTCTGGTAATATTTTTGAAATTATTTCAATGTACTTTATACCTGTAAGGTTTATCATTTGTTGAGTATTTATCAAAGATTCATCATAATCATAAATATCTTGAACCTTAATGATATCTGATTTTTTTGCAAGTCTCTCTTCTCTATCTCTCTTTTCGGATTTTCTTTTTATTGATTCATTTGTAGGTAAAGCTAATTTAAGAGATTTATCTTTTAATAACAAGAATTTAATATTTGAATCAGAGAAGTTTAATTCGTCATATTTTGAAAAGAAAGAAACAGCTTTATTTACTATTAGTTTAAGTATTTCGTTATTATTACTTTCAGTTAAATAGCATAGGAATAATAAAATATCGCCATTAAGGCCAAAGCAAATTTTATCAACAAGATTTTCTAATGATTCTGTGTTTTTGCTATAAAGGATCTCCTTAGCAATAAAGAAAGATAAATAAGAATTATAAGAAAATTTAATATTTCCATCAAAATCAGCATAAGCTAAAATTCTTATATTAATTAATTTTTGAAGAAACACATTTGGTTTTATAGGCGCAAAATACTTTCTTCTCTCATTATTATAATCTTCAATTATTTTCGAAAAACTAGAATTAGATAATGGATACTCTTTGGTTTGGTGTATATGAAAAGCAATTTTTTGTAATAGATAAATTGTAATTGATGGGTCCAAATCGCAATCTTGTTGTATTATTTTAGTAATGTTTGATTGGAAAACTGTATTGAATACTTTAGCAGAACCAAATTCAAAATTATTAGATAAAACACTTTTTGTAAATAAAATAATAAAACTAGGACTCAAATTAAATATATTAAATTCATTAGAAATCATTTTATTAATTTTGTTCAAAAAGGTATTAAGATTCCTATTACTGATTTCAGGTTTAAAGAATTTACATAGTTTTTTTAATAATTTTTCACGTTTTTTACTATACATTAATTCTATTCTAAACTTAATCGAATCCTCATCATCAATTACATTTTCTTTGAAATAAGAAATAATATCATTTTCTGTTCTTTGCCCTTTGATAATAATAATCTTATCAAATGTATTTTTAATGTTTTCCAAAAGAACTTCGAATTGTTTTTTTTCAATCTTATCTGCATCATCAATTATAGCGATTTTTAATTCTTTTGAACTTTGCTCAAAAGCAGAAAATGTTAGTTTATTGTTATACTGTTCTTTAACTAGAAAATTAATTACTTTATTAATTTTTGTTCCATTAATATTCTCGGCTTTAAATAATAAAGGAAGATAATTTGGAGCTAACTTCAAATAAATAAATTTAGATAGGGAAGATTTTCCACTTTCATCATATCCATCAATAATGCAGTACTTTTTATCTTTAATTTTTTTAAAGAACGATTCTGAATCAGATACTATCTTTTTATTATCATCACTTATATTATCTATGACATGTAATTCTGGGAAAACGAATATTTGTCTAAAATCATCTATCTCATTTAAGAGTTTATCTGTTAATAACTCATTAATAAAGTTAGAATTATGCTTTGGGAAGGATTCTAAAGTTGATTCATTTTTTTTCTCACAATCATATACGTCTGAAATACTATTCCACACAAATTTATAATTAATTGTTTCTAATGTATCGGTGTTTAACAAAACTGCATTAAAAATGCTCTTTCCTTTTTCAGACAATGGTCCTCCTAAAATTTTTTGATTAATGGACTTATCAATAATAGATAATTCATTTATATTTTTGTGTTCGTGACCATAAAATAAGATATTGCTATAATTCTCTAAATGTTCTTTTATTATTTGTTTTGATGAATCTGTAAATAATTCTGGCGAATGATGCATTAAAGTAATTTCAAAATCCTTATCTTTAAAAGATTTGTTTGTAAGATTATTTAAATCTTTGTTGGAAAGTTGATGTAAACCGTCATCATAATCATTAATTTTATCTCTGTAAGTTGAAAAAATAGCAGAATTAATTAAATTTACTTTAATTTTGAAACCATTAATTGATATATATTTTATATCTAAAATTTTGTTTTCTAAAAAGCAATGATGTTTTTCTGAAAAATGAAAGAAATCAGTCATCATATTTAAATAATGCTTTTCAGCATCCTTGATATTAGATTCTATTCTCGATTTTATATCTACTCTAGAGTGAGGAATATCGCAGAAGTCTATATCATGATTTCCTGGCACTACTAAAACATGAATGTATTCTTCTTTTCTAGTTCGTTTTCGTAAGTATGTACATAAATTACCTATTAGGTTGCTTGCTAATAAGTATTCTTGACTCTTACCAGAAAATGATATATCACCTGTAAATACAATCAAAGCATTATCAAAATTGTCGATTGTATTTAAAGCTTTTTTCATTTTGTCTATTTGTGAATTACCAAAGGGATTATCATGCGAGATATGTAAGTCTGTTAAATGTAGAAACAATAAATTCATAAATTGAATCACCTCGTTTATATTTTATCATTAGATAAATATATAAACAATCTAATTTTTATTTTCTAATTATAATTATTTGTTTGTTTTCTAAAAGTATATCTACTACATTTCCAATTTCAAATCCAAATTCTTTTAACCAATGTCCTTTAAGAATGATTGTAGGAATATTACTATAATTTCCTCTTGATTGATTGTACACCTTTAGTTTTCTTGTTTTTGTTTGTTCCTTCATGTTTTCTTCTCCTTTACTTTGATAAAGGATAGATTTTAATAGTTTATATGTACCTACGAATCATCCAACCGTGCCCTGTATCAAAAGAACCACCTGCATAGTGTTGTGATTGACCAGAATGTCCAC
>CALCBO010000129.1 GCA_937897245.1 uncultured Caryophanales bacterium
CAAGTTGTTCTACAGATGAGTTTAATATGGAGGCTCCTGTTCAAGGAATAGGATATGTTCGTAAATTTAGAGAGTGTTTCTTGATAGATCAGTTTGGAAACTTTACTGAAAGTGTATTAATGACAGAATATTTAAATACATTTATTAAACCTGAGTTTGATAATTATGAACCAGAAGGAAATGTATTCTTTAATCTTGATACATTAGAGAAAGCTCTTAACTTTACTTTAATTAGTGAAGGTTGGTTAAGAAATGAGCAGACTTATGGGGATTCTGTAACTATTAGAGTTAGATTACATGCTTTGATTGTTGGAGATAATGCTAAATATTTTGATGTAGACAATTATGTTTCTTTAGAGTCTTTCTTATCTTCTTTGTTAATTCAAGACGGAAAGAAGTATCAGATTGTTAATATAAATTTAAATGATATTGATGATGATTTTGCAAAAGTTTTAACTAAGATTTATTCACGTTTAATTTTTGATTTTTGTAAGGGGTTAAAACAAAGAGCTAGCATACCTTTTCATATTGTTTTAGAGGAAGCTCATAGATATATTCAAAGTGATAATGATAGGTTCTTATTTGGTTATAATATATTTGAAAGAATAGCTAAAGAAGGACGTAAATATGGTGTTATTCTAGGTATTATTACTCAAAGACCTGTTGAGTTGTCTGATAATGTTATTTCTCAATGTACAAATTTCTTAATATTTAAGATTAATCATCCTATGGATGTAGATTATATGCGTAAGATGATACCTCATATTACTGATGAAATAATTGAAAAGCAAAAGTCATTACAAGCAGGTACTTGTTTAGGTTTTGGACTTGGATTTAAAATACCATTAATTGTTAGAATGGAGATGCCTAATCCAGCACCTTTATCAGGTAACTGTGATGTTGTTAATATATGGAATGGTGGAGGAGCTCCAGCAAGTAATTCTGTACAACTTACAAAATCTGTTGATCTTGTTCAATCTGTTTCAAAATCATCAACACCAAGTTTAGTTTCTAATCCTGTAAATGGATCATTGTTAAGTTCTAGTGAAGATAACAGTACACTTCAAGATAATCCATCTTTAATAAAATTAACTGTTCCTGAACAAAATAATAATAATTTTGGAAAAGATTCAAGTGTTTCAAACTCTAATTCTAATGATAGTGTTTTAAATTCAATATTAAAAATGAATGATGAATCTTCTGTTAATTCAGATCAAAATGTTCAACAATCTACAGGAAATATGTTGAATAATAGTCAAATTATAATGAATCAAACTGTTCCAAATAATGATGATTCAGCACAATCTAATGATAAATTTGATGACTCATTTGTTGTTCCACAAGAAAATAAGGAACCTACTTTTTTGAATTTAGGTGATTCAGATGTAATTAATAATATTGCGCCAAGTCAAGCAAGTGCTAATAATGTTGGAGTATCTGAGATAGCAGAAGTTAATCTTGATTCTAAAGGAATGCTTAAGCCAACTTCTCCTACTACAAATGTAGGTGAACCGTTATTAGAAATTGTTGATGATGGTGATGATTCAAACGATTTAGATGTTGATTTTAGTTAAATAGTGTTAAGACACTATTTTTCTTTAGAAAAAAATTTGTTATAATAACTGGTAGGTGATGAATATGTTTGAAAGTTTAGGAGATCGTTTACAAAATGCAATTCATAAAATTAAAGGTTATGGAAAAATTACAGAAGATAATATTTCTGATATGATGCGAGAAATTAGATTAGCTTTATTGGAGGCTGATGTTAATTATACTGTAGTAAAAGAATTTACTTCTAAAGTTAAAGAAAAAGCGTTAGGAGAGGAAGTAGCTTCTAGTATTAATCCAGGTGATTTATTTGTTAAAATTGTAAAAGATGAATTGACTGAGTTATTAGGTGGAGAAAGTGCTCCATTAAATTTAAAAGGTAATCCTGCTGTATTAATGTTAGTAGGATTACAAGGTTCAGGTAAAACTACTACAATTGCGAAGTTAGCTAATTTTTTACGTAAAAAACATAATAAAAAACCATTGTTGGTAGCTTGTGATGTTTATAGACCAGCTGCTATTGATCAATTAAAACAACTTGGAAAACAACTTAATATTGAAGTATATGAGGAAGGTAAAAAAGATCCAGTAGAAATAAGTAAAAATGCTATTAAGTATGCTAATGAAAATAAATATGATTATGTTTTAATAGATACTGCTGGTAGACTTCATATCGATGAAGAATTAATGGATGAGTTAGATCGTATTCAGAAAGAAATAAAACCACAAGAAACATTACTAGTAATAGATTCTATGATGGGGCAAGATGCAATTCATGTTATTACAGGTTTTAATGATCAATTACCTTTAACAGGAGTTGTATTAACCAAATTAGACGGAGATACTAGAGGTGGTGTAGCTTTATCAGTTAGACATTTAACTAATGTTCCTATTAAATTTATTGGTGTTTCAGAAAAATTAGATGGATTAGATTCATTTGATCCTGAACGTATGGCTGGAAGAATCTTAGGAATGGGTGATATTGTATCATTAGTTGAGAAAGCTACTGAGTCAATTGATGAAAAAGAGGCAGAAAAAACTGCTAAGAGAATGCAACAAGGTAAATTTGATTTGGAAGACTTTTTATCAACAATGAAACAAATGAAAAAACTTGGACCTTTAGAGAATTTAATTAAGCTAATTCCTGGAGCTAAAAAGATGGGGTTAACGAATGTTAAGATTGATCCAAAACAAATGGCTCATATAGAAGCAATTGTTTTATCAATGACACCAAAGGAAAGAAGACATCCTGAAATAATTAAAGCAAGTCGAAAAACTAGAATTGCTAAAGGATGTGGATTATCAGTACAAGAGGTTAATAAATTACTTCAACAATTTGATCAAATGAAGAAAATGATGAAGCAAGTTAGTAATGGAAATATGAAATTACCATTTTAGATTGTAGAAATTATTTATTGTTTACATACAATACTTTAGGAGGTATTGAAATGTATAATAATGATTATTTTCAAAATATGAAAATGGATTCTACTATTACTGGTGATAATAATACAATTAATAATGAAGTAGATGTTGATGTTGATATGATGAATATGAATTCTAATAATATGAGTCAAGCTCAACCAATGATGGGACAAGGTGTTCAAGAAAGAGTAATTAATAGGACTTTTGTTCATGAAGTACCACATGTTTGTCCAATACATACTAGAATTATTAATCATCATGTATATAAACATACTTATCGTCCACAGTATACTTGTTCAGAGGAAAATGTATGTAGTAATGTACAATGTGGTTCATGTTGTGATTTTAGATAATATTATATAGACTACTGATTATGTTGGTAGTCTTTTTCTATATTTTAATTATTAACCTTTAATTAAGTAAAAAAACTTATTTATCAATATTAATTATGTAATGGATAAATTGTTTATTTATTATATATTGAATATTGAAAAAAATTAGGATAAAACTACTTATGGATATAAAGATATGTATTTGAGAAGAGATAAGGTTATGATGATTATATAAGTAATATTTAAAAATTATAAAAGAGAATTATTGATATGTAAATTTATTTGTCTAATTATGTCTATTTACTTGATGTTTTACAATTAAGAGTTTATTCTAATAATAGGGAGTGTGATATTATGATTTATCCTTCTATTGATAAATTGCTAAATATTGTAGATTCAAAGTATAAATTAGTTCATATAGCAGCTAGACGTAGTAAGCAAATATCTAGGGATGGATTTTTACAAATGCCTAAGTCCGATTACAAAAGTCAAAAGAATATAGGGAGAGCTCTCGAGGAGGTTTCTGAAGGTCTAATCGAGGTGAAATAGAGAGATTGTAGCTCTCTTTTTTCTTTTGGTATTATTGTGTTATAATAAGTTAAGTGGTGGTGATTAGTTGAAAGTTTTAAAATATAAAAAAGCTACAAAAGGGAGATATAAAGTCTATTTAGATAATAATCAAGAACTATTATTATATGAAGAAGTAATACTAAAATATGAATTATTATTAAAAAAAGAGATTACTCTAGATATGATGATTCAAATAGATAAAGATAATCAAGAGTGGGATGTTTATTATTTAGCTTTAAATCATATAAGAAAGAGAATAAAGAGTATTTATGAGTTAAAAGAATGGTTAATAAATAAAGATTATCCAGAAGAATTAGTAGATAAAGCAATATCTAAATTAATAGAACAGGGTTATTTAGATGATAGAAGTTATGCTAGAAGTTATATTAATCATATGATGCTTACTTCTTCTAGAGGCCCTTATAAAATTGAGAGAGAATTACTTGATAAGAGGATAGATTCTAGTATTCTTAATGAAGAATTTGAGATTTTTACAGATGAAGACCAAGAGATAAGAATTCATAAAATAATACGTCGAGGGATAAAGTCTAATTCTAGTAGAGGTGGAGTAGTTTTAAAACAAAAGATTTATAATGATTTAAAAGCTTTAGGATATGATATTTCAATTATTAATAAAGTTATTGATACATATACATTTGAAGTGAATTCTGATATAGCTAAAAAAGAGTATAATAAATTACAAAGAAAATTAAGTAGAAAATATAAAGGTGAAGAATTAGAAAAAAAAATACAAGAAAAGATGTATTTGAAGGGATTATCTTATAAAGAATAAGTGAATAAAATAAAAATCCTTCTATAATATATTTAATATTATAGAGGGATTTTTTAATTTTTCTTTTTTATAAAATGTACCACTCATGGAAGCTTCTTTTTCACTTAAAAATGTGGTTAGGGCTTCTATGAATTCTTCATAACTATAGAAAGTTCCTAAATAATCTGATTCAATATTATCAGCTTGGCTAACCATAATACCACTGGAACGTTTAGTTATTTCACTATTTACTATAGTAATAGTTCTTCCTGTAATATTATCTCTTTTCATAGCTGCAGTTTTTAGTTTATCATTTATTCTGTCTAATATTTGTTGTATTTCTTCATCTGTTAATGGTTTCTTTTCTTCATTCATAATTTCACCTAATATACATTGATTTTAGCATATAGATTGTTATTATACAATTTTGAAAATAAAAAGTTGACAGATTTGCCAACTTTAAACTATTGATTACTATTTTTACTAGCATTTTCTATTAATTCATCAACATAAGCATTGTATGCATTTTTTAGAGTGTCATCATTCCATTTGATTTTATTATCTTCTCTGATTTCCTTTAATGATTTATAGTATAGAGTTTTATCATCATTTAATTTTTCTTTTTGAATTTTTTCTTTAATATCTTTTTTTATTTTACTTAATTTTTCTTTTTTCTTTTCTCCAGTTTTTAAAATTACATGATATCCATATTCT
>CALCBO010000130.1 GCA_937897245.1 uncultured Caryophanales bacterium
AATCAAATCAGATATATTTATTCAAATTTTTTATCTTGCGTTTTTTGCCACAGCTTTGTGTATGGTGTTTCAAACAAAAGGACAACAGTCAACAAATGAATGTAATGCATCTCTTATATTAAGTTTGGAATCAGTTTTTGGAGTATTATTTTCAGTGTTATTTTATGGAGAGGTGTTAAAGTTGAAAGTTATTATAGGGTTTATTATTATATTTATAGCGATTGTTATTTCTGAAACAAAACTTTCATTTATTAAAAATAAAAAAGTAATGGGCCTAATATTATGTCTGTTTATTTCAGGTTTGTCAATCAATACAGTTAATGCTGAAGAAAACTGGGGTATCAGTGCACCTTATGCTTATGTATATAATGTAACTACAAATCAGAATCTATATAGTAAAAATGGTGATGAAAAGATTTATCCAGCGAGTATGACGAAAGTTATGACAGCTTTAGTTGCTATAGAAAATATGGAGAATTTAGATACGGTTATTACTATCGAAGATTATGATTTAGAGGGATTATGGGAAGCTGGTGCTTCTGTCGCAAATTTTGAAGTTGGCGAAAGAGTATCTTATCGTGATTTGGTTCATGGAATTATTTTACCTTCAGGGGCTGATGCTTGTCGTGCTACTGCTAGAGTTTTATTTGGTAGTGAAGAAGCCATGGTTGAACAAATGAATGAGAAAGCTCAAGAATTAGGTTTAACAGGAACTCATTTTGTCAATACAACAGGATTACATGATGATAATCATTATACTACTGTTCATGATATGGCTATAATGACGAAAGAAGCATTAAAAAGTGATTTCTTTAGAGAAGTATTTTCAAAAAGAACATATAATACAGAAACAGAAAATCATTTTATGGCTGCAAGTATTTTAAAAGTAAGATGGAATAAAGGAATTAGTATTGATCATATTGTTGGTTGTAAAACAGGTTACACAGATAATTCTAAATCATGCTTAACTGCCTTAGTTAATAGTCAAAATCAAGATATTATTTGTGTTTTTGCGAAAGAAGAAGGTAGTGGAGATTATGTGTCAGATGCTAAAACTGTCATAAATCATTGTAATAATAACTATAAAATAGAATTCTTAGGTAAAAAAGATGATATAATTGAAACTATTGAAATTAAAGATGGTGTCAAAGAAACATATGATATCAAGTTAACTGAAGATATTAAAGTATTTATAAAAAATGATGAAATAGCTGATAATTATAAAGTTACTTATGATGGAGTTAAAGAAGTTGAAGCACCAACAACTGTAGATGAAAAATTAGGAACTATACAAGTTATTGATGGTGAAGAAGTTCTTTATGAAACAACAGTTAAAATGAAAGAAAGTATTGATGCTACTGATTTTGCTAAGTTCTGTCGATTTATGATTAATAATATTTTATATATTATTGTTGGTTTAATAGCTTTTGTTATTATTGGTGCTAATGTAGCACGATGGATATATCGTCAAAAAAGAAGAAAAGCAAGAATGCGTAGAAGAATGAGAAGCTCTAGATAGAGCTTCTTTTGTTTTTTTCAGGAATAATTATTTATTTGCTTGACTATCTTTCCTGGTTCTATTTTTAACCAGAAATATGGGATATAAGATGAATATCCTAGTCAAAATCAAGATATTGATTATATCAATAGTTAAAGTAGATAATAACGATTTGATGAGAATAGTTTATTCTTATCAAATAATCAACACAGTATTAATATCAGAAGAACATTTATCTTTTCAATTTTTAGATAAAGAAGTATATGTAAATAGAGAAAAGTATAGAAGATTATTGATGAATGAATATAGTATTGAAATGAGTGTATATTATGAAGGATTCTATCTGCAGTATAGCTTTAATACTCTGACTTAAAGAATATAGATTTTGAGCATAAAGATGAATGAAAACTATAGGTGTGCTATTGTATAAGAACTTATATAAGTCTATAATCAAGCAAAAGAATGATTGATATAAAAAGTTCTATGAAGAACTTTTTTAAATATTGAAAATGAGATTGATAATTTTTTCTTGTAATTATATTTTTTTTGTACTATAGTAGTACCATATTAAAAAAAAGGAGGCAGACTACTTAGTTGCAAAGAATGTACGGTCAATTGATCGGAATTAACGCCTGTGGACTAGAAAAGAGGATGAAGCAGGAAACTTTGTGCTATACAGTAGCATTTATGTTATGGTACAGATGATTATCGCAATATTAATTATTGCACTCGGTTTTTATGTTTTTAAATCTTATCCTATTGATAAGAAGAATGTTATGAATATGGTCTTAGCAGCAATATTTATAATGATTACATTAATTTGTAAAAGGTTTTTAACGGTGATGATTCCATTATTTGGGAGTGAAAGTTTTAAAATAGGCTTAGAATATATTCCATTAATGGTTGCAGGTTTTTTCTTATCGCCAAGTTATGCGTTTTTGATTGGATTATGTAGTGATCTTATAGGACTTATTTTAGTTCCTACTGGATTTCCTTTCTTTGGTTTTACTCTTACAATGATATTAGTAAGTGTGATACCATCGTTGATTAAAACACATGCTCAAAATATAAGTGAAAAAACAATTGGTTCCCTTGTTCAATATTTAATTATTATTTTGGGAACGTTAGGAGCTATTTATATATATAAATTAAATGAAATAAAGATATCGGATACTCTTTATCCGTTAACTTCATCCTATAAATTTGTATTCATCGTTATTTGTTTTATTTTAGTTATTTTATTCTCCTTTTTAATAAGAATATTAAAGAGTAAAATAAATTTGAAGAATCAAAAGAGTTTTCTATTTGGCTTTTGTCAGTTACATTAGTTGAAGTGATATGTACTTTATTTTTATCTCCATTCTGGCTAGATATTATGTATGGTATACCTTTTGTAGTATCTTTATGTATACGAATTATTAAAGAGTGTTTTATCTTACCAATTGAAGTTTTTGTTGGTTATACGGTAATAAAAGTGATGAAAAGAGTATTTGAAAACAAGGCATAAGGTAAACTTATGTCTTTTTATATGGAATATTAAAATAACTTCTTGACAAATCAACAAGAGTATATATAATGAACTTAAAATATTTGAACTAAGAAGGAGAAGGATATGAGAATTTTAACGGATTCTACTGCTGATTTCAATTTAGAAGAAGCAAAAAAATTAAATATAGATGTTATACCATTAAGTGTTATTATTGATGGTAAAGAATTTAAAGATAGAGTTGACTTACAACT
>CALCBO010000131.1 GCA_937897245.1 uncultured Caryophanales bacterium
CATATAATAATCCAATAGTATTTTGATAATCCCCATTTTCTTCATTTGGATTGCCATTACCTCTTACAGCAATATAATTCATTTTAGGTATTTCAATTAGAGTACCAGGAACAGAAAACTTAACAAAAAATTTGGGATTTTTAGAATTAATTAATACAATTGGTGGTGGAGCACTTAAAAACTTTTCAATATTTGCTCTAGGAGTAATGCCTTACATTACCGCATCAATTATTACTCAATTATTACAGATGGACATTTTTCCTTATTTTACTGAATTAAGGAAACAAGGTCATACTGGAATGCAAAAGATAAATCAAATAACTCGTTATATGGGTATTATATTTGCCTTTATTGAAGGATATGCCTTTGCTTTTGCCTTTATTGGTAAAGCTGGTAATCCAATGCAATATATGTATATCGCAACAGTATTAACTGCTGGAACAGCCTTACTATTATGGATGGGAGATCAAATGACCCAAAAAGGAATAGGTAATGGTGTTAGTTTAATTATCATGGCAGGTATTATTGCTACACTTCCTCAAATGTTTATAACTGCATTTTCAAGTTTAGTAACATTTGATGGAGCTGCTCAAGTAATTACTCTTGGAGTTATAAAATTTATTCTATTTGCTTTAGTATACTTTGCTATAGTGATAGGAATGATTTTTGTCCAAGAATCTGAAAGAAGAATCCCAATACAATATGCAAATAAATCAACTAGTGCATATGGCAATGCTCAAAGTTTTATGCCAATAAAAATTAATACAGCTGGAGTTGTACCAGTAATCTTTGCTTCTAGTTTATTATCAATTCCAGGAATTATAGCTCAAATTGTAAAGAATGATACTTTTACAGTTATTGTACAAAAGTATTTAACATATACAACACCTGTAGGATTTACATTATATGTAATATTTATCTTCTTCTTTGCATACTTCTATACATTTATTCAATTAAAACCAGATGAATTTGCAAAGAATTTACAGGAAAATGGAGGATATATTCCAGGAATTAGACCAGGAGATGAAACTAAAGAATATATTACAAAAGTATTAACTCGTCTAACAGTACTAGGAGCAGCATTTTTATCAATAATTGCTGGACTACCAATTTTATTTTCAAGATTTACAAGCTTACCTACATCAGTAACAATTGGAGGTACTGGATTGTTAATCGTAGTTGGTGTAGCCTTAGAAACTTATAAACAACTAGAAGGTAGTATACTAACTAGAAGCTATAAGAGAGGATATAGTAGAAGGTAATTTATGAAGAATATTATGTTTATTGCACCACCTGCTGCAGGAAAAGGAACACAAGCAGAACTAATAGTTGAAAAATATGGGATTCCTCATATTTCAACTGGAGACATCTTAAGAGAAATCTCAAAAGAAGATAGCGAAATAGGAAAATATGTTTATGAAACCCTAGCAAGTGGTCAGTTAGTTAAAGATGAAATTGCATATCAATTAATTGAAGACAGACTAAAAAGAGAAGATTGTAAAAATGGTTATATTATAGATGGATTTCCACGTAATATAGAACAAGCCTATGAATATGACAAAATGTTAGATAGACTTGGATATAATGTAGGTAATGTTATCTTAATTAATATTGACAAATCTACATTAGAAAAAAGAATTACAGGTAGAAGAGTCTGTGAAAAATGTAATACAATCTATAATATAAATGATGAAAATAGTTCACCAAAAGTAGAATCTATATGTGATAATTGTGGTGGAAATCTATATCAAAGAAGTGATGATAACTTAGAATCATTTGAGACTAGATATCAAACTTATGAAGATAAAACTTCACCAATTATTGAACATTATAGAGAACAAAAAGTACTAAAAGAAATAGATGGAAATGATTCCGTAGAAAATATTTTTGAAAAAATTGATAAGATTATCAATGAATAATGTATCATTTATCATAAGTATCTAAACATACAAAGGAGGTATTATATACCTTCTTTAGGAGATACATTTCAACCATAATTATGGTTTAAATCTTACACAGGAGAGTGAAGAGATGGCTAAGGAAGATACAATTGAAATAGAAGGTAAAGTTCAAGAAATTATTCCAGGAGGCAAGTTTATTGTTAAATTGGAAAATGGACACTCTGTGGAAGCTCACGTTTCTGGTAAAATACGAATGAATTATATTCGCATCTTAGCAGGAGATACCGTAGTAGTTGAACTTTCACCTTACGACTTAACACGTGGGCGTATAACTTATAGGAAATAAGAAAAGACTAAGTCCGGTGACATAGGATTAACCGACAGTCAGGTGGGCGAACAACTTATAGGAAATAAGAAAAGGCTTACTACGTTGGTATATAATCTACCGACAGTCAGGTGGGCGTATAACTTATAGGAAATAAGTAATAGTATTTCTACTGAATAAGTAGAAAATAACCTATCTTTAATAATAGGAGGTAAAAATATGAAAGTAAAAGCATCAGTTAAACCAATTTGTGAAAAATGCAAAGTGGTAAAACGTAAAGGAAAAGTAAGAATTATTTGTGAAAATCCAAAACACAAACAAGTGCAAGGATAATATTAGGAGGTGTATTAGATGGCACGTATTAAAGGTGTAGACATTCCAAACGATAAACATATTTGTATTTCATTAACATATATCTATGGTATTGGAAGAAGTCTAGCAAATCAAATTCTAAAAGACGCAAAAATTGATCCAACTATCAAAGCAAAAGATTTATCACAAGAACAATTAATAAAAATTCGTGATGAAATCAATAAGCATTTGACAGAAGGAGACTTACGTCGTGAAGTAAGTATGAATATTAAAACAAAGATGGAAATTAATTCATACGAAGGAAGTCGTCACAAAAAAGGATTACCTGTAAGGGGACAAAGAACTAATCGTAATGCTCGTACTCGTAAGGGTAAAGGAAAAGTAGTAGCAAATAAGAAAAAAGTTTAGTTAAATAAATAAAAAAGGAGGTAAGACTTATGGCTTATAAAACAAGAAAGAAAAAAGTGAAAAAGAACGTACCTGAAGGTATGGCACATATTCATTCAACATTTAATAATACAATTACTACAATCACAGATAAAGAAGGTAATGTAATAAGCTGGGCATCATCTGGTGCAATTGGTTTTAAAGGAAGTAAAAAATCAACTCCATTTGCTGCTGGAATGGCTGCTGAGGCTGCAGGAAAAGCTGCATATGATATGGGAATGCGTAAAGTAGAAGTACACGTAAAAGGATTAGGACCAGGACGTGAAACAGCAATTCGTTCATTACAAACTGCAGGTCTAGAAGTAACTTCAATAATTGATGTTACACCAATCCCACATAACGGATGTCGTCCACCTAAACGTCCAAGAGGATAATAGGAATATAATATGTGGAAAAATAATAGAATAAAGTTTGTGAAAAAAAATAAAGGGAGGTTAGTTTCATGTTACAATTTGAAAAACCAATTTATAAAATAACAGATTCAATAGAAAGTAATTTCTATGGAAGATTTGAACTAGAACCATTAGAAAGAGGTTTTGGTACTACTATTGGTAATGCCTTAAGAAGAGTAATGTTATCATCATTACCAGGAAGTGCTATAAGTAGTATAAAAATTGAAGGAGTACTTCATGAATTCCAAACAATTGATGGAGTATATGAAGATGTCACAACAATTATATTAAACTTAAAAGGTATTGTCTTTAAAAATCATTCAAATGAGGCAAAAGTTGTCCGTATTAATGCAACTAAAGAAGGAGAAGTTACTGCTGCAGATATTGAACATGATGCAGATATTGAAGTAATCAATACAGATAAGGTTATTTGTACATTATCTAAAGGTGCTACATTCAATATGGAAATGACTGTAACTAATGGTCGTGGATATGTAAGAAGTGAAGATAACAAAAAAATTCATGATATCAAAAAAGCAGGAGAAATCGCAATTGATTCATTATATTCACCAATTGAAAGAGTATCATATGAAGTCGGAAATGCACGTGTTGGACAAGATGAAAGTTATGACAAATTAATACTAGATGTATGGACTAACGGTTCTATTAAACCAGAAGAAGCAATTGCTTTAGCGTCACGTATTTTAATAGAACACTTACAAATATTAACAGACTTATCAGAAATTGCTGATGTAAGTGGAATGATGATTGAAAAGACTGAAGATCCAATCGTCAAAGCTCTTGAAACTTCAATTGAAGATTTAGATTTCTCGGTTAGAGCATATAACTGTTTAAAAAGAGCTGGAATTCACACATTACAAGACCTTGTAAATAAGAGTGAATCAGATATGATGAAAATCCGTAATCTAGGTAAAAAATCATTAAAAGAAGTACTTGATAAAATCAGAGATATGGGTTTAATCTTACGTGATGATGACTAAGATAAGGAGGAAGAACAATGGCATATAGAAAATTAGGTAGAGATAACAAACATAGAAGAAGCATGTTAGCAACTTTAACAAAACAAGTAGTTAATAATGAGAGTATTACTACCACAGAAACTAGAGCTAAAGAAGTACGTAAGTTTGTTGATAAAATGATTACTTATGGAAAAAAAGGAGACTTAGTTTCTCGTCGTAAAGCATTAGCTTTTCTACATAATGATAAAGCAACTGTTGATAAAATCTTTAATGATTTAGCAAAACGTTATGAAAATCGTAATGGTGGGTATACTCAAATTTTAAAATTAACAGAAAGACGTGGAGATAATTCTCTAATGGTTATTTTAAGATTAGTTGATGAAACAAAACCAGAAGATAATAAGTAATAAAATAATATAATATTAGGGACAAGTATATAAATACTTGTTTTTTTGGTATTAGAAAGTCTTTTTTATGATATAATGTAATTAGAAGTGGGTGATAGGATGAAAGCATTAATAACAGGAGCATCATCTGGAATCGGGCTTGATATGGCTAAATATCTCGCAACTAAAAAATATGAATTAATACTTGTAGCGAGAAATAAAGAAAAATTAGAAGAAATACAAGAAAAACTACCTACAAAAGTCACAATAATTGTGGCAGATCTTTCTGATGAACAAAAAGTAAAAGAATTATATGTATTAGCTAAAAAGGAAAATATTGATATACTTATTAATAATGCTGGCTTAGGTGATTTTGGTAATCTTACTGATACAGATATATCTAAAGATTTAGAATTAATTAACACTAATATAAAAGCACTACACATACTAACAAAATATATTGTAAAGGATATGGAAAAAAGAAATACAGATACATATATATTAAATGTAGCTTCATCTGCAGCTTTTCAACCAGGGCCATTAATGAGTACCTATTATGCTACTAAAGCCTATGTTTATCAGCTTACTGAAGCACTATACTATGAAGAGAAAAAGAAAAAGACTAAAGTTCATGTATCGGTTTTATGTCCTGGACCAGTAGAAACTAATTTTAATAATGTTGCTGGAGTCAACTTTTCAGTTAAACCATTAAAAAGCTCATATGTAGCTAGATACGCAATAGATAATATGTTTAAAGAAAAACTATTAATAATTCCAGGGACTTATATGAAATTAGCTAGATTTTTTACTAGATTTCTTTCAGAAAAAGCTAAATTAAGAATGGTATATAGAATCCAAAAAAGAAAAACCAGCAAATAAGTTGGTTTTTATAATAAAAATACAAATAGGGGGGAACAAGAATGGATGAAATAATAATTGATAATTTAAATTGTGACAATATCATACAAAATTTAAGCATGAATATAAAAAAGAATACTTTCACAACTATTTCAGGACCGAACAATAGTGGAAAAACAACTTTACTAAGAATACTTAATAGAGAAATAATTGTAGATAATCAAATCTTAATAAGCAATATTCCACTAAATGATTATAAAATTAATACTTTTGAGAGTATTCTTCAATGTGTAATCCCCCTAGAAGTATACTTTCAAGAAAAAGTAGTTAGAGAAGAATTATATCTACATAATCCAGATTATGAAAATAAAGAAGAACTATTAAAAAAACTAAAATTAAAAAAAATAATTAATAAACCAATAGATAGTTTAAATACTAGAGATATTATAAAACTTCAATTAGTAATAGCTCTAATTCAAAAACCTAAGATATTATTAATAGATAGCCTAACACCATATTTTACTGAAGAAGAATTATTAGAAATATTAGATTTATTAAAAGAATACCAAGAAGAAAACAATATGACAATGATATATATGACTATAAATCTTAAAGAATGTATCAAAAGTGATTACTTATTTATATTATCTAATGGTTGTATTGCTTTAGAAGGAGTTCCACTAGAAGTCTTAGAAAAAGACAATATTATAAAAAATGCAGGACTAGATCTTCCATTTATGATAGATTTATCTGTAAAATTACGTGATTATGAATTAACTGATGAAATAGAATTAGATATCAATAGGATGGTGGATAAACTATGGAATTAGTATTTCAAGACTATCATCTACAAGATAATTTAATTAGTTTTACAATTTTTGAAAAGAAGATAAATGGAATATGTGGAAACTCAAAAGAAGAACTAATAGATATAATTAATTTGAAACATAATTATAAAGGAACAATAAAAATAGATGATACAATAATTAATAAATCAAATATTTTTGATCTAAAAAAAAGAATAAATATTGTATATAATATCCAAAAAAATTGGTATAGCTCAAAAACA
>CALCBO010000132.1 GCA_937897245.1 uncultured Caryophanales bacterium
AGGAACAGACCAAACAATAGAATTAACCTTTGGAGTAGAATATGTTCAAAAAGATAGTAATGGAACTCCAGTACCACATGATAGTGGTATATATACAGTAAATTCATTTATTGGAGAAGGCTCTGTTTATTTAGGGCAAGCATTACCTAATACAATAACAACCTACCAAACTCCAGAACTTGCTATGGCAGCATATTATAATGGACCCATTTTTTTAAAACATACTATAGAAAACGATATAGTAACCAAAAGCTATGTTGGATTTGTTGTAACGGCTGAAATGGCGGAGAATAATCCAGGAATGACTGCCGGAATATACTATTTAAGAGGTGGAGTTGACGAATCATCATCTTCAGAAAAGCCAATTTATGAAGCTAATAAAGCAACATTACTAAGTGCTTTTGGCAGTTCATATTTTTATGATTATACAAATCCAGACTCTACCTATTCAGCCGGTATTGTTTCTGGCTTGAATGCTGCTGTGTATCCAAATGGTTTCATGACTGTGGATAATAGTGGTAGCTCTCGCTGTGATGTCACAGATGGTGGGGAATCTTACTGCTATCGTATACCATAATCTAAAAAAAATACATAATCATCTCATAAAAGTTCCACTAAAATGGAACTCTTTCTTTATACTTTACTATTTCCATATTCTCTCTTTTATTGTACAATATAGTTGGTGATGCATACTATGACATTTACTTATAATAATAAAGAATACCCTGTAGTAATTCAAAAGAAAAGAGGCCAAAAGAATACTTATATCAGAGTAAAAAAAGATTTAAAAGTAACTGTTACTACTACAATCTTTACCTCAACTCGTTCTATTGAAAAACTAATTCGTGATAATTATGATAGAATCTGTAAAATGATTGATTTTCAAGAAACTAAGATAAAAAATAATACAGGTTTTTATTACTTAGGTAAAAAATATGTCGCAATACATTGTGATATAAATAAAATAGATTTTCAAGGAGATGTAGTTTATCTACCCTATGAATTTGATATTGATAAATGGTATAAGAAACAAGCAAAAACATTATTCTTAGATAGATTAAATGAAAACTATAATAAATTTACTAAAAAAATACCATATCCAAAATTAAGAATTAGAAAAATGACTAGTAGATGGGGAGTATGTAATATTAGAACTCATATTATTACTCTAAACCTAGAATTAATTAAAAGGGATATTTCATATCTTGATTATGTAATAATTCATGAAATGAGTCATTTAATACATGGTGATCATTCCCAAAAATTTTGGAAATTAGTTGAAGATAATATGCCAACTTATAAAAAATATCGTGAAGAAATGAAGGCGTTTTAATGATAATTACTAGTTTAGAAAATGATAAAATAAAAAATACTATAAAATTACAAAGAAAAAAGTATCGAGATAAAACTAATTTATATATTGTAGAAACAGAACATTTAGTAGAAGAAGCATTTAAATATGGAGTTTTACAAGAAATAATAACTTTAGAAGATAATAATATTTCTTATGATGTTCCTATAACTTATGTAACTAAAGATATTATGAAAAAACTATCTACTACTAATACTCCAACTAATATAATTGGTATTTGTAAAAAGAAAGATAATAAAGAAATAATAGGAAATAGAATACTATTATTAGATGAAATACAAGATCCTGGTAATTTAGGTACAATCATCAGAAGTGCTGTAGCTTTTAATATTAATACTATTATTTTATCTGAAAATACTGTAGATTTATACAATCCTAAAGTATTACGTTCAACAGAAGGTATGTATACTCATATTAATATTATAAAGTTAGATGCTAAAACAGCAATAGAATCTATGAAAGAATTAGGTTATACTATTTATTCTACTAATGTTGTTAATGGTAAAAATATTAAGAAAATAAAAAATATTCCTAATAAAAACTGTTTAATAGTTGGCAATGAAGGAAATGGTGTAAAATCTGATATCCAAGCATTATGTGATGATAATTTCTATATTCCTATGTTCAATAATGTAGAAAGTCTAAATGTTGCTATTGCTACAAGTATTTTATTATATGAATTAGCTAATGGTGGTGATATAAATGGATAATATCTATATAGGTAAAATAACTTCAACTCATGGTATAAAAGGAGAATTAAGAATAATTAGTGATTTTCCTTTTAAAGAAAAAGTATTTATTCCAAATAATACACTAATAATAAATAATCAAGAATACATAATAAGAACATATCGTAAACATAAAAAGTATGATATGGTTACTCTTAATAATTATAATAATATAAATGAAGTATTATTCTTACTAAAACAAAAAGTATATTTTAAAAAAAATGATTTAAAACTAAGTGATAATGAAGTATTAGATGAAGAATTAATATACTATGAAGTCTTGACAAATGATGGAAAAAAAGGAATAATAAAGGAAATTTTTCTAGCTAGTGAAACAAATAAAATACTTAGAATTCAATTAGATAAAGAATATTTAATTCCTATGAATTCACCTATGTTAGAAAAAATAGATAAAAATAATAAAACAATTATTATTAAATTAATTGATGGAATGAAATAGGTGGTAATATGAAAATTGATATTTTAACATTATTTCCTGATATGTTTACTGGAGTCTTTGAAGAATCTATCATAAAAAGAGCTATAGAAGATAATAAAGTAGAAATAGAAATACATAATTTTAGAGATTATACTAAAGACCCCCATCATAAAGTAGATGATACTCCATATGGAGGAGGGGCAGGAATGGTCTTAACTCCTCAACCTATATTTGATTGTGTAAAAGCTCTACGTAAATCAAATTCAAAAGTAATCTTACTAACACCATCTGGAAAAGTCTATAAACAAAAAATAGCTTATGAATTAAGAGAAGAAGAACACTTAATAATTATTTGTGGTCATTATGAAGGCTTTGATGAAAGAATAAAAACAATCTGTGATATAGAATTAAGTATAGGAGATTATGTACTAACAGGAGGAGAAATACCAGCTATGGTTTTAGTAGATTCAATAGTTAGACTATTACCAGGAGTAATAAATGAAGAAAGTCATTTAGAAGACTCATTTAATAATCAACTATTAGATTATCCAACTTATACAAAGCCTAGAGAATACGAAGGACTAAAAGTACCAGATGTATTATTATCAGGAGATCATCAAAAAATAGCAGAATATCGTAATCAAGAAAGAATTAAACTAACAAAAAAGAATAGACCAGATTTATTAGAAAAGTAGGTGTTAGCATGTATTACATATTAACTAATAAAGATTTAAGTGATTTATTAATATCTGATAATACAAGATTATTAGATATTGAAGGTTTTTCTATGGAATCAAGAAAAAAATCATTCCTAATAAAAGGTTCTTCTGTTACTAAAATAAAAGTTATAAATAAAGAAATGGCTAATTCCATAGTAAGCAAAAAAGTATTTAAAAAATATGAAAGATTAATTAATAAACTTACTGAATTATTAATAGATGATGATGATAGTGGAGATAGTTGTCGTGAAGCCCTAAATCAAATAGAAAAATTCCGTCTAGAAATAAAAATTAAATATCGTCATTTTTTAAAGAAAAAAGAATTAGAAAAAATGTCAAAACAATTAGTTTTATTACAAAAAGAAGCTAATCGAAAACTAATAGAAATTCATAATAGTTATATGGAATATAATAGGTCTAGTAATCATAAATAATAATAAAAAGAAATAATAGTGATTTCTTTTTTTGTTTTATGTCAAAAAAATGTTTTTTTTATAAAAAAAATGTGCTATACTGAAAATGTATTATAATGTGTAGGTCAACACGACCCATAAGAATAAAAAGAAGTAATAATGGATGGTGAAAAATTCGTGGGAGTAAAGAATCAAAAGGGAAAGAAAAAAAGATTTAATTTGGTTGAAGTAGAAGAATTTGATAATTCTGATACAACAGAAGAAGAATTCTTAAATCAAAACAAAGAAGAACAAATAGAAGAAAAAGAAATAACTAAAGAAGAAAATCAAAAAATAGAGGAACCAAAAGATAAAATAGATTTTTCAGAAATAAAAGAAGATGTTAAAGATACTGATAAAACTAAATATGAGAAAAAAATGTCAAATAGACCTCATATAAGTTTTGAAGTTAGAGTAGTAATTATAATAATCTTTATTATAGCTTTCTTTGCTACAGCTTGTTATATGATTTTAGAAGCAATAAACTTTGGAGAAAAAGCTAGAGTTGATTATCAAGAAAGAAGTAATGCTAAATATCAAGTATGTGCCAAAGAAGAATTAAATAGAGCTTGCTTTGGAGAAGGCTTAGAATATAATTCTGCATTAATTGATAATGTTAATGTAAATTTTGATTATCAAGTAGACTTTTCTACAGATATTTCTTATGATTTATCTTATTATGTAGTTGCTAATGTAAAAGTAGTAGATGCTAATTCTAATTTAATATATAATACAGAAGAAACTATTCTTGATAAAAAAACACTAAAAGAAACTAGTAATCAAATTAATATTGATGAAGAATTAACTATAGATTATGATAATTATAATCAATCTGTAAGATTATATACAAGAGATACACCAACTGCTAAAGCTTCAGTAACACTAAAATTAATGATTGTAGATCCTAAAGAAGAAAGAAAAGTAACTACAGTAGATATTCCACTTCAAGAAGAAGTATTTACAATCAATGTTAATGGAACTAATAATAGTGATTATGTTGAAATAAGTAATAATGAATGGAATAATTATAATAGTATTTGTGCAGGAATAGCTTCAGTTTTAATTATTATTTCTTTAGCGCTAGTTTATTATGTTACTCGTTTAATATTAAAAGTAACTAATCATCGTAGTGAATATCAAGCAGTATTAACTGATATACTTCGTGAATATGATAGATTAATAGTAATAGCTAGAGATGGTTATGAATCTAATATTTCAAAAGAAATAAATGAAGTAGAAACTTTTGAAGAATTATTAGATGCTCGTGATACTCTAGAGAAACCTATTATTTTCTCAAAAATAAATGATGTAAAGAGTGAATTTATTGTAGAAGATGAAGAAAAATTATATAAATACATATTAAAAGAAGCTGATGTATTGGAGGGATAAATATTATATGAGTAGTACTAATACCAAAAACATTACTTTACTTATATTACTAGTACTGGTAGTAACTACTACTTTTATTGCGTCAATTATTATCCATAATTTTAATAATCCAATCTATAATGATATTAAAGAGATAAAAGATAATGAATAGGGAAGCTTAATACTTCCCTTTTTTTCAACATTTAGTTGCAATTTCTAAAAAATATGATATAATTAAAAACGTCTAGTGAAGTGATCCGCTGACTATTATTAAATGTAGATTATGATCATTTTGAAAAATTATATACAGAGAGGAGACTTAGAAATGAATATTATAGACAAAATTAATCAAAAGCAAATTAATCCTAATATTCCAGAATTTCGTGTTGGAGACACAGTTCGTGTAGATGTTAAGATTATTGAAGGAAAAAGAGAACGTATTCAAGCTTTTGAAGGTACAGTTGTTGCTCGCCGTGGAGGTAGTGTTAGTGAAACTTTTACAGTACGTAAATTGTCTAGTGGAATTGGTGTAGAAAGAACGTTCCCAATTCATTCACCAAAAGTTGCTGGAATTACAGTAGTTCGTAGAGGTAAAGTTAGACGTGTAAAACTTACATTCCTTAGAGGTATGGTTGGCGGATACCGTATTAAAGAAAGAGGACAACAATAATAAGGCCAAAGCCTTATTTTTTTGTATGGTGTGATTATGAGCGAGAATAAAGAAGTAACATGGAAAAAAATATTAAAAGAATATCTTCCTTATGTCCTTACCATAATATTAGTATTACTATTTAAGAAATATGTAGTATCACCAATAAAAGTAAATGGAGATAGTATGAATAATACTCTTCTAAATGGTGATATTATGATATTAAACTCTCTAGAATATCGTTTCCATGATATAAAAAGATTTGATATTGTAGTTGTAAGAGGAAAAAATGAATTACTTATCAAAAGAGTAATTGGACTTCCAGGAGAGAAAATAGAATATAAAAATAATAAATTATATGTAAACGGAAAAAGAATAAAAGATAAATATGGTAAAGATAAGACAAAAGATTTTAGTACTGTTGTTGGAAAGAATTCTTATTATGTATTAGGAGATAATAGAAATAATTCTCTAGATAGCCGTTATTTTGGTGCATTTAAGAAAAAAGATATTCTAGGAAAAACATCGCTAACTGTTTTTCCAATAAAACGTATGGGAAATAAAAAATAATAAATAAGACTATTAGTAAAGAAATTAATCTAATAGTCTTTTTATTTTTCCCATTATATCTTATAATAATAGTAGGTGGTAATATGAATAATAGAGTAATGTTTATGATTATTAACCAACAAGTAATTTTTTTAGTAGATGATACAAAAGATCATCGAGAATGGTATCTATCATTAGGATATCCATCTGAGAATTTTGAAAGTATTATAAGAGGTTATATTGTTGATAATAAAATAGTCTATTTTAAAGGGCTTAAGTACCTATATGATGAAGAAGTAATAAAAGCAGCATGTTCTTATACTAATGATATTCGCTCTCATATGAATAATCCTAGTTTAGAAGTATATTGTGGAGTATTAATAAATGGTAAGGGAAAAAAATGGGAACCAATCTTAAAAATAAATGATTCAGATATTTCTAAGTTCAATCAAGAACAAGAAAAACAAAAAAAAATAAAACAAAAACCTAAACCACAAGAACCAACTGCTCCCATCATTGAATTCAAAAATAATTATATGGATGATAATTTTATTAAAAGAGCTATAAAAATAACTACTGTAGTTTTAGTATTAACATTACTAACTAAAATATATTTATTATTAAAAAATGAAATACTTCATCTAAATAATATAATGGATATTCTATTATCTATTATTCAATTAGGTTTACTAGGGTATTGTATATATGGCTATAAAAACAAAAAAGATAATACTAAAACTAAAGCCACGACTGATAAGTTTGAATTCAATAAAGAGTATACGCTCAGAGATCCACTAGTTAAAAAAGCCATAGCTAATGCCAAAAAGTTTGATGAACATCGCAATAGAACATATGATATGCACATTGGCGAATCACAGACTCGAAAAGAGATGTTAGCATCAATGGGC
>CALCBO010000133.1 GCA_937897245.1 uncultured Caryophanales bacterium
ATTATTCCATAAAATACTAGATTTGTAATGTATCCTTCAGGTACTTCTTTTTTCTTTGATTCTTTCATAATAATAAAGGTGGCAGTTGCCATAGCAAGAAGAATAAAAAATGAGTACCATTTAATTTCTAAAAAGCCAAAGTCAATTAATGTATCAGACATGATTCTTTACCTTTTCAATTATACTATTTATTATTTCTTCCATGATAAAGTTAGTTATTGATAACAGAACAGCAACTATTAAAGCTACCCAAAGATTGGTAATTTCAAAGTGTTTTCCTAAAATCCAATCTACTAATTTTAAAATAAAGACATTTATACAGGGATAGAACAGACCTAAAGTAATTCCTGTTATGGGAATTGTTAGAGTTACTAATATAGGCTTTATAGTCTTATTTAAAACATATAGTGTTAAAACAATGATTATTGACCATAGAATAAGGTGTTTTTCATCAATGTAAAATGATTTAAATAAGCTAGTTACTAGAATAAAAACAACAGTATACCCTACCATATATAATAACCAATCTAATAAACGGTTAATTCTTACTTTATTTTTTTCTTTAATTACTAATTTCATGGTTTCACCCCTACAAAATCTTCTTTAAAAATTGACCTGTATATGATTCTTTTACCATAGCGACTTCTTCAGGTGTACCTTGTGCAACTATTTCTCCTCCACCATCTCCACCTTCTGGTCCTAGGTCAATTAAATGGTCTGCTACTTTAATTACATCTAGGTTATGTTCAATAACAACTACGGTATTTTTATTATCTACTATTTTTTGTAAAATTGCAAGTAAACGTTTGATATCATCAGTATGTAATCCAGTTGTAGGTTCATCAAGAACAAATAGGGTTTTTCCAGTTGATAATTTTTGTAATTCTTTGGCTAATTTAACTCTTTCTGCTTCTCCTCCTGATAGGGTTGGAGCGCTTTGACCTAATTTTATATAGCCTAGTCCAACATCTTCTAATACTTGAAGTTTTCTTTTTATTTTTGGAACATTTTCAAAGAATTCTAATGCTTCAGTAACACGCATTTCTAAAACATCAGCTATATTTTTTCCTTTATATTTTATGTTAAGTGTTTCTCTATTATACCTTGTACCATGACATACTTCACAAGGGACATAAACATCTGGTAAAAAGTGCATTTCTATTTTTTTAACACCATCTCCACGACAAGCTTCACATCTTCCACCCTTAACATTGAAAGAAAAACGATTTTTTTCAAAGCCATACATTTTAGCTTCTTTAGTAGTGGTAAAAAGTGTTCTAATGTCATCAAAGACACCAGTGTAAGTAGCCGGATTAGATCTTGGAGTTCTACCTATTGGATTTTGAGAAATCGCAACTATTTTGTCAATATTATCTATTCCAAGTATTTTTTCATGTTTACCAGGTCTATCTTTACTATTATATAATTTTTGAGAAATTGCTTTACATAATATTTCATTTATTAAAGAAGATTTACCAGAACCAGATACTCCAGTAATACAAGTAAGTGTTCCAAGAGGTATATCAACATCTATATTTTTAAGGTTATTCTCTTTAGCTCCTTTTATTTTTAGATATTTTTTTATACCTTTTCTTCTTTTTTCTGGGATATCAATCTTTAATTTACCACTTAAGTATTTTCCAGTAATACTATTTTTATTATTCATTACTTCTTGTGGAGTACCATGAGCTACTATTTCTCCTCCAGCATCTCCGGCGCCAGGACCAATATCTACTAAATAATCGGCTGCAAGCATTGTATCAGTATCGTGTTCAACAACTACTAATGTGTTCCCCAAATCTCTCATTTCTAGTAATGATTTAATTAATCTATCATTATCTCTTTGATGAAGTCCAATACTAGGTTCATCCAATACATACAAAACGCCTGTTAAGTGTGAACCTATTTGAGTAGCAAGACGAATACGTTGAGCTTCTCCACCAGATAATGTACCTGCACTTCTACTTAGAGTTAAGTATTCCAATCCAACGTTAGCTAAGAAATTAAGTCTATCTAAGATTTCTTTTAGAACTAATTTAGCTATTTCTTGTTTTTCTTTAGACAATTTTAAATTAGTAAAAAATGGTATTAGTTTTTTTATAGACATTTCAGTTATTTCATAAATGTTTTTACCACCTACTTTTACTTGTAGGACATCATCATTTAATCTAGCACCATGACAAGTATCACAAGTGTGTTCTACCATATAGTTTTCTAGCCATTCTCTTATCCAAGTTGAAGTTGTATTCATATATCTTCTTTCTAAGCGATTAATTATTCCTTCATAGAAATCTTTTTTATCTCTATTGATACCACCACGAGTTGAATATTTTATTCTGATTAATTCATCACTTCCATATAAGATATAATCTTTAGCTTTTTTAGTTAATTTAGACCATGGTTTAGTCATATCTATTTTATAATGTTTACATAAGCATTCTAATTCCATAAATTCTATAGCTTCAGGGTCATCAGTAAGAGTTTTAATAGCTCCATCATTTAAACTCTTTGATTTATCAGGTATTAGTAAATCTTCATCTATTTGTAATTTCATACCTAATCCTTTACAATCAGGACAAGCTCCATAAGGAGCATTAAAACTGAACATTCTAGGTTCTAGTTCTGGTAG
>CALCBO010000134.1 GCA_937897245.1 uncultured Caryophanales bacterium
AAAGGTGGTTTTTATCATGAAAAATTTAATGAAATATTACAAGAAGTACAATTAGATGAACCTATCATGTTAATAGGACCAGCTGGTAGTGGTAAAAATGTTGCAATTTCTCAAGTGGCAGATGCTCTAGGACAACACATGTATTATACTAATAATGCTTCTAATGAATTCAAATTAACTGGTTTTATTGATGCTGGTGGAACTTATCGTGATACTGAGTTTTATAAAGCATTTAAAAATGGTGGATTATTCTTCCTAGATGAAATTGATAATTCTGATCCTTCTGCGTTAATTGTTATTAATTCTGCTTTAGCTAATGGTTATATGGCTTTTCCTCATGAAACAATAGAAAGACATCCCAATTTTCGAATAATAGCTGCTGCTAATACTTGGGGAAAAGGAGCTGACTTACAATATGTTGGTAGAAATGCCCTAGATGGAGCAACCTTAGACCGTTTTGATAATATCTTTTTCGATTATGATAAGAAATTAGAAGAAGCTCTATATCCTAATTATGAAGTATTAAACTTTATGTGGTCATTTAGAAATGCCATTTATAAAGCAAAAATTCCTCATATTGTCTCTACTAGAGGTATCGGTAAAGTGTATAAAAAGGAAATCAATGATATACCAGTAGAACAAACATTAACTTCTAATGTTATTAAGAATTTAGGTCAAGATGATGTTAATACTATTATTGGTAATATGGGTGATATCAATTATTCAAATAAATATTACGATGGAATAAAAAGATTAAGGTTGAAAAGATAATATGTATAGATACTATGGTAAAAATAACTATATGGTTATGGAATACGATTTTTCTTCAATTACTGAATTCTTAGATTATTTAGATAACACTCCAACTAATACCAATGCATGGAGAAATAGAAGTTTATCTAGTGATGATGATGATTATGACTTTTGTAAAACAAAATCATTAAAAGAGGCAGAAGAATTATGTAAATATGGTTGGCATGAAAATTTTGATCGAATTATTGAATTAAAAATAAAACTTGAAAAATATATAAAACTATCACTTAAAAAGAATAAACAGTATAATTATTATATTGGATATGCTCCTGATGTAAAAGCTTATTTAGAAGGAAATCCCCTTTCTATGTTTAATAAAACTAATCCTTCTAGAAAACATATTGATATTTATTATAATGCTGCAATCCTTGGAAAGGTTTCTTCTGAAAAGATATTTAATCGAGGAGTAATAACTCTATGTTTAGTTGAAATATTAGAAAACATGGGTTTCAGTGTTGGTTTAAATGTCTTTACTATGTCAGAGTGTCACAATCAAATTCATTATGCCAAGTTTAATCTTAAAAGAAGTGAAGAAAAACTAAATATTCAGAAATTATTCTTTCCACTATGTAATCCTTCTTTTTTAAGAAGATTAGTATTTAGACTTAGAGAAGAAACTCCTGATATTAATTGCCACTGGACAAATGGTTATGGTAGCACTTGTGATGATTATCTTATTAGAAAAACGATTAATTTAAAAGAAAATGATATAGTAATATGTCAACCTAGTGAAATGGGAATAGAAGGTCATGATATTATAGATGATGCTAATGCTATGTTTGATTATATTAGTAAATTTAGTAGTGATGAAATTGAACTTCAACATATTAAGAAATTAGAAAAAAATAAAAAAAGTACTATGTATTAAATAACTATACATAGTATTTTACATTTATTGTATTTAATCTAGAAATAATACATTATAAATAGTATAATATAATCAGGTGGTTTTAATGAAGAAAAAAGTATTATTAATAATAATAGTAATATTAACTCTTATAGTAACTGGTTGTAGTACTAAAGAAAAAAAAGAGTTAACAGATGCAGAAAAGTTTAAACAAGAATATGAAAGTATTAATAATAAAAAGAATAAAAAAAGTGGTAAAAATAATAGAGAAGTAACTATATCTAAAGATAATCCTATTATTTATTCTAATGCTGAAGAAATAGTTGATAAAATTGATAAGAAAAAATCTTTTATTGTCTACTTTGGTTTTAAAGATTGTCCATGGTGTCGTAGTATTATAGAAGAATTAATAAAATCTGCTAAAGAAAAAGAAGTTAGTACTATTTATTATGTTGATATATCTAACATACGTGATGAAAAAGAAGTAGATGAAGATGGTAATATTAATACTACTAAGGAAGGTAGTGAAGCTTATCAAACTTTATTAAAGCAATTAGATGGAGTTTTAGAAGACTATACACTAACTAAGGATGATAAAGAAATATCAGCAGAAGAAAAAAGAATATATGCTCCTAATATCATAGTAGTATCTAATGGAGTAGCAGTTCAAATGGAAGAAGGTATTCCAGAAAGTTTAACTGATCCATATA
>CALCBO010000135.1 GCA_937897245.1 uncultured Caryophanales bacterium
GAAGTACAAGAAGAAATAGTAAAAATTCTTGATAAATTTGGCGAGCTAGAAGTGGAACTAGAAGCGGAACTAGAAGCGGAACTAGAAGCGAGAAAGAGTCAATACAAGTTTTGGCGTGAAAAACTATTAAATGAAGAATATGAAACAAAATATTTACCTGAATTAGCGACAAACTTGGATAATAAAAGAAAACCAGTAACTAAAAGTGATAGAGAATCAGGAGAATATCCATATTATGGTGCTTCTGGAATAGTGGATTATGTTTCAAATTATATATTCGATGATGAATTATTATTAGTATCAGAAGATGGGGCAAATTTAAAAGCAAGAAGAACTCCAATTGCATTTTCTTCTTCTGGCAAAGTGTGGATTAATAATCATGCTCATGTTTTAAAATTTAATAGTATGATTACGCAGAAGTATGTTGAACATTATTTAAATATGATAGATTTAAGTGAATATATAACTGGTGCTTCACAACCTAAATTGAATCAAGAAAATTTAAATAAAATAAAAATTAATATTCCATCATCTATTGAAGAACAAGGAAAAATTGTAATTGCATTAGAAAGATTTGATACATTAATTAACGATATATCTGATGGCCTTCCTGCAGAAATAAACTTACGAAGACAACAATATGAATATTATAGAAATAAATTACTAAGTTTTGAGGAATTAAATAATGGATAATGCTTTACTAAATAATTTGGAAGATGTTTACGAAAAAATTAAGAGTGATTTAGATATATCTACAGAAAAAATAAAAGTTGATTTATTATATGCATTTAATGGAACAGGGAAAACCAGATTATCGCGATTATTTACAGATTTACTAGAAGATAAAGTACTATGTTTTAATTCAATGTTTCAAGATGAATTTTATTGGGATAATAGTAATTCAATATTAGTTTTTAATAAAAATTCATGGATTGCAAAGTTTGTAATAGATCAGGGATTAGAAAACACAATAGAGAGTAATTTCCAATTGTTTTGTGATAATACAGTTGAAGCATCTTTGGATTTAGAACTTGGAATAGTTGAGTTTAGAGCAAAGACAATTGATGGATATGATGAAAATATAAAAATATCAAAAGCTGAAGAAAGTATATTTATTTGGTCGGTTTTTTATACATTTATCGATTCCATGATTTATGAATTAAATGAGACTGAAGAAAATAGATCTACTGATATATTTAATAACATCGAATATCTAATTATTGATGATCCAGTTTCTTCTATTGATGATATAAAAATATTAAATATAGCCGTAAAAATTTTTGATTTAATTGAGAAATTTAATAGTATTTCTAGCAAAAAACCTAGTATATTAATTACAACACATCATGCACTGTTTTATAATTCAATCTATAACCTTTTTAATAGAGCTAATTATATAAGTTTTAAATCTTATATTTTGGATAAAAAGAACTATAATTACTCATTAAATAAAAAAGGTGATTCACCATTTGGGTATCATTTAATCTTAGTTGACAAGATTAAAAAAGCAATTGATAACTCAGAACTTGAAAAAATACATTTTAATATGTTTAGAATTTTATTGGAAAAAACAGCCAATTACTTTGGATATAAAAAATATGATGAATGTTTGCCTGAAAAAGAATATAAGAAAGAAATAATAAAACTAATAAGTTTATATAGTCATGGAAGTTTGCCAGAATTTGAATATTCAGAACTGACTGATCATGAAAAAGAAATGTTTATAGATGCCTTTAATGATTTTGTTAATTACTATAAGATGTAATTAATAGCAAAATATCTTAATAAAATTGCTTTTTATGGAGGTGGATGAAATGAATGAAATTATTTGTAAAAAATGTGGTATGAAATATGGTTATGAATTATGTGGGCCAGTTTATCCAGGTTGTAAAGATAGAGAAACTGCTGACTGCCCTTATTGTGGAAAAACTGGTTATTCTACAATTACTAGCCAAATACTTGTTGTTACTAAGCTAGAAAAAGATGATAGCCCTATTGAAAATAATAAAGAAGGTGAATCAGATGAATAATATAGATTTGATAAGTGAAAGTAACAATTCTACTGTATTATCTGAATATATAAGTTTAAATAGAGTAGCTACATCTTTTCAAAGTGAAGATGCTCTTGAGAAGGAACTAATTAAAACATTAGTTGATCAAGGATATGAAAGATTAACTATCAACTCTGAGGATGAGCTGATTCTTAACTTAAGAAGACAATTAGAAAAATTAAATAATTATACTTTTACTGATGGGGAATGGGATTCATTCTTTACTAAGGTAATTGCTAATAAGAATGATTATATTATTGAGAAAACAAGATTAATACAAGAGGATTATAAGCAAGAAATAAAACTTGATTCTGGTATAACTAAGAATATTTATTTAATTGATAAAAATAATATTCATAATAACAGTCTTCAAGTATTAAATCAATATTCTAACAATGATGGAAATTATGATAATAGATATGATGTTACTATTTTGGTGAATGGTCTTCCTTTAGTTCACATTGAGTTAAAGAAAAGAGGAATTAATCTAAGAGAAGCATTTAATCAAATAGAAAGATATCAAAGAGATTCTTTCTGGGCAGGATCAGGATTATATAACTTTGTTCAAATATTTGTTATTTCAAATGGAACATTAACTAAGTATTATTCAAATACTACAAGAGAATTCCATATTAATAATCAAAAGAAAAAGAAGTCGAACTCATTTGAATTTACTTCATATTGGGCAGATCAAAAAAATAATGGTATTACTGATTTAATTGATTTCGCTAAGACATTCTTTACTAAACATACATTATTAAATGTATTGACTAAATATTGTGTGTTTACAACTGAAGAAGATTTACTTGTAATGCGACCATACCAAATTGTAGCTACAGAAAAGATATTAAATAGAATAACTATTGCATATAACAATAAGTTCTATGGAACAATAAAGTCAGGTGGATATATTTGGCATACAACAGGATCCGGAAAAACTTTAACTTCATTTAAGACTTCGCAATTAGCAAGTAAGTTAGATTTTATAGATAAAGTATTATTCGTAGTTGATAGAAAAGATCTAGACTATCAAACAATGAAAGAATACGATAGATTTAAAGAAGGAGCTGCTAACTCAAATACATCAACAAAAGTATTAGAAGAACAATTAAATGATCCAAATGCTAAGATAATCATTACTACTATTCAAAAACTATCTCAATTTATAAAAAAGAATGGGGATAGTGAAGTGTTTAATAAACATGTAGTATTTATATTTGATGAATGTCATAGATCACAATTTGGAGATATGCATAAAGCAATTATTAAGAAGTTTAATAAATATTATTTATTTGGCTTTACTGGAACTCCTATATTCCCAGAAAATGCAAGAACAATTAAAGGTCTAGTAGAAACAACAGAACAGATTTTTGGAGAAAGATTACATACTTATACAATAGTAAATGCTATAGCTGATAAAAATGTATTACCATTCAGATATGAATATGTTGGTAGAGTTGATATAGCAAATAATGTCAAAGATGAAAAAGTATATAACATAGATGAAGAAAAACTATTTGATAATCAAATTAGAATTGGATTAATTACAAATTACATAATTGATCATTTTAGTACAAAGACTAAAACATCAGAAAGTTATGTATATTCGACATTAGATAATGTTGTTGCAGTTGCTAAAAAACGTGATGCAGAAGAAATAAAATCTAAGAAGAGTATTAATGGATTTAATTCAATATTTGCCGTATCAAGTATTAAAATGGCTAAAGAATATTATACTGAATTTAAAAAGGAACTGGCATTAAAAAATAGTAATTTAAAAGTGGCATTAATATATTCATATGGAGTTAATGGAGAAGATGGAGTAATTGATGAAAATTCTGAATCAACAGAAGCATTAAGTACTGATGATAGAACATTTTTAGATAATGCAATTCAAGATTATAATAAAATGTTTGGATGCAATTATGATACTTCATCAGAAAGCTTTCAAGCATATTATAAAGATGTTTCTTTAAGGATGAAGAACAGAGAAATAGATATTTTGATAGTAGCCAATATGTTCTTAACAGGATTTGATGCTAAGACATTGAATACATTATGGGTAGATAAGAACTTAAAATGGCATGGATTAATTCAAGCATTTTCAAGAACCAACAGAATACTAAATAGTGTTAAAACTTATGGTAATATAGTTTCATTTAGAAATTTAGAAAATAGATTAAATGAAGCATTAGCAAAATTTGGTGATGAAAATGCACATGGCATTGTATTATTAAAGCCATATAATGATTATTATTATGGATATGATAATGGAGATAATGATAAATTTGAGGGTTATACATCATTAGTTGAAAAGTTAACCTCTAAATTTGCTCCAGGAGAATTAATGCAAAGCGAAACAGAACAAAAAGAATTTATAAAACTATATGGTGCAATATTAAAAGTAACAAATATATTATCTTCATTTGATGAGTTTAAAGATGAAGAATTACTTAATGAGAGAGATAAGCAAGATTACCACAGTATTTATATTGAACTTTATAATGAATACAGAAATAAAGCTAAGCAAGAAAAAGCTGATGTTACAGAAGATGTAGTTTTTGAAATGGAATTAATTAAATCAATAGAAGTTAATATTGATTATATCTTAAGTTTAGTTAAAAAATATCATGACAGTAACATGGAAGATAAAGAAATTCTTGTAACTATTCAAAAGACTATCATGGCTAGCCCAGATTTAAGAAATAAAAAAGATTTAATCATGGCATTCATTGAATCTTTAGATCAAGATTCAAATGTATATGCTGATTTTGAATCATTTATGAATAGTAAAAAGAAAGAAGAATTAGATAAGATAATTGCTGAAGAAAATCTTAATAAGGAAGAAACTTATAACTTTATTCAAAGATCATTTGAACAAGGAAGAGTAGAAACTAATGGTACAGAAGTATCAACAATACTTCCGCCAATGAGCATGTTTACTCCTAATAATGATAGACAAGAGAAGAAGAATAAAGTTATAGATAAATTATTAGAGTTTTTCGATAAATTCTTCAGCATATCTAACAACAAATTCTAATTTAGTGGTATAATATATATAAATAATAGAGTGTGTTTCATTTTTAAGATGGAATATGCTCTTTTTTTAAGGAAGTGATTATATGAATAATACAATAATTGATGCCCATAGTCATATTGGAAAAGATAATACTTGGGAATTAATTGGTACTTTAAAAGAGTATTTAAAAGAAGCACAAGAAATAGGTATA
This sequence comes from uncultured Caryophanales bacterium, assembly GCA_937897245.1. Next base: position 5,282 of record CALCBO010000135.1, read on the forward strand.
ACAGAAAGTCTATTAATGCCTACTCCTATGCCTATAATAAAAATAGCTAACTATGAAATAACCCCAATTATGTTAGGAATTTATGACGAAGAGTATTTTATTGTCCAAAGAATAAAAGATAAAATAGAAGAAAAAGGAATACTGGTTAATAATAATCCATATCAATATGTAAATGAATTACTCTATCAACAAATAAAAAGGAATAAAAGTAGTATTAAACTTCACTTTATTCCTCTAATTCATCCTTTATTTGATACTAAAGAATACCTAGAACAAATAATTAATAAGTATAATCCAATAGCCTTTAAAATACATGGTTATTCTTCTATACTAAGTCCTAAAGAAATAACTAATGATTTCTGGGAATTAATAGAATATTATAATATTCCCTGTATTATTCATACTGACTGTGATACTTCTAAAGATGAAGAATCTATTGACACTATTTATCGAAATGAAAACTCTCCTCTTAATTGGTTATCTATACGACGAGATTCATGTCTTTCACTACCAATTATTCTAAGTCCTCCAGCAGCAATTACTTTTTCTTTTTCTTCTTGGATTTGAGGTCTATATTTATCCTCAATT
>CALCBO010000136.1 GCA_937897245.1 uncultured Caryophanales bacterium
CTACTAGCAGTACACAACACATTATCTATTAAAACACCTTTTTTTAATGTATTAATATCATTAACAGTAATTATTCCTTCTAATTTAGCTACATAAACTTTATCTATTTCATTTTTAGGATGCATCATAATATTCGCAAATTCTCCATCATTTGTAAGTATTAAAGCACCGGTTGTATCATAATCAAGTCTACCTACTGGATATATTCTAGCCTTTGTATTAATTAAATCAACTACCGTTTTTCTATTCTTATCATCACTTACTGCACAAATATAACCTCTAGGTTTATTTAATAAATAATACTCTTTATCTTCTTTTTCGATAATATTACCATTAACTTCAATCTCATCACTACTATTTACTTTATACCCTAATTCTGTAATTATTACTCCATTTACTTTTACTTTACCATTTATTATTAAATCCTCTGCTTTTCTTCTTGATGTAATACCAGCTTGAGCAATTACTTTCTGTAATCTTTCCATATTTTTCACCCACTCTTTCTAAATCGGAATTATATCATATTTTTTTTAAAAAGAAAAGGAAGAATCTTTGACTCTTCCTTGGTATTATTAATTCTATATTTATAATCACTTTTTCTATCTATTAAGCTTGTTCGTAATTTACAGTAAATACAGAAGTTGCACCATTACCATCTTGTCCATTGATAAGTGCCAATTGTGCTTCAGTTGGTAATGTAGTAACACTTGATTTATAAGTAACTGTAACTTTGAAAGTAACACTTGCTCCAGCTGCTAATGTATCTCCAACAGCAACAGCAGTTCCATCATCATAAGTTGCACTATAATCAATGAAGTCTTTAGCAATATTAGTTGCATCTCCATTTAGAGGTCCAACAGTTGAACCAACTACTTTAGCATCTACTGTACCATTATTAGTTAATGTATAATCAAATGTGAATGTATCTCCAGGAACAGATAATAAATGTTTGAAGTAAACATTGTCTCCATCCATCCAAATGATACCACCATTTCCAGGTGTACAAGTTGTAGGATCAGATGGATCAGTACATTGTTGTGTTCCATCATCTGGAGTTAAATCATCAGGATCTCTTGGTGGAGTTTCATCTTGAGGATTAATTGTACATACTTCTCCTTGAGGACAAGAAATTGGATCAGTATCATCAGGACTTAAATCCCAAGTATTTCCTTTAATCTTACTTGTACCATTAATATTTAATGTTTGAGATAAAGTTGCAAAACCAACTGTAATTCCTAATAATAGAACTAATAATAATAATACCTTTTTCTTTTTTTCATTTTTTTTCTTTTGTGACACTTTTGCCATAAAATATTTCCTCCTTATCTTTAATTTAATTCTATCACATTTTTTTATTTTGTCACCAGTTCTTTAACATTTTTCTAATTTTTTTTAATTAGATGTGTAAAACATGTCAAACAAAAAAAATAACACATTTCTTGATTTTATCATATATTATAAGGAAGGAGGCATATATGTATACAAATTACCCTACTCAAAATTTCAACTATAATTCTTATCAAACTTATCCTTATTCACAAAATTCAAATGATGAAAGATTTCTCTTAGCTCCATTTTTATTTGGAGGCTTAGCTGGTACTGCCTTAGGTTATGGAATAGCTAGTAATAATCAATATAATAATCAACCCTATCCTATACCTTTTTACCCAGTCTATCAATCATATCCTATTTATCCTACTTATTCCAGCAATAACTACTATTATTAAAAGTCCTAGGACTTTTTTTTGGTATTGACACTTCTATTCTAGTTCCCAATCCTTTTTTAGAATAATACTTAATATCTCCCCCATGTTCTAATACATTATCCATAATACAATTAAAACCTAACCCATTACCATTCTTTTTAGTTGTATAATATTTATCTTTCATCTTTTTTTCTACTTCACTATCCATCCCACATCCATTATCAGTAATAATAAAACAATATGTATCATCTTTTTCTATAATATCAATAACTACTAATAGTTTATCCACATCTTTTGCTTCATATGCATTTTTTAATAAATTTATAATCATTCTTTTCAAATGATTATAATCCCCTTCTATATAATAATGACATTTATTAGGTAATAATATAATTCTACTATTATGTTTAATAAAGAAAGGATTTAATAAATCTACTATATCTTTTAATAAAATCATTAAATCTACTTTTTCTTTATTTAATACCATATAATCTGTAAGTATCATTATACTTCTATCTATTTCCTTTTTTATTATTTCAAAATATCTATTATTATCTTTATCTTTTAATAACATCTCTAAATATCCTTTACATATTGTTAGGGGATTTTTTACTTCATGAGCTAATTGTTGAAATTCATCTATACTAATCATCTTATCCATTTATATCACCACATACAGTATATCTTATTAATATAGAATATTTTGTCGAAAAAAAAGACCGAAGTCATTTTATTTCATCAATATATTTTTTTAATTGTTTAGATTCAGATCCTAATATTATTTTTAATTGATTATCTATTTCTACAATCCCTTTAGCGCCTAATTTCTGTATTCCTTCTTTATTAGCTTTAGAAACATCTTTTAAGGTTACTTTAAATCTTGACATATTAGTCTCTGTATTAATAATATTATCTTTTCCTCCTAATAATTCTACTAACTTATTAAAATCTAATCCTGCGTCTTTCTTTGTTGCTTTTAATATAGCTAATAAAACTACTAATAGTACTACTCCTATTATAATATACTCTAAATAATTCATATCATCACCAAGTTAATTATATATTATTTTATCAAAAAAGAAAACCCCTATGTATTAATCTGCTCAATCTTCTTCATAAAATCTTTACTTTTCATATACAACCCTGTATATCTATCATAATAATCATCTAAGAATCGATTAATCTCTCGCATTACTTCCCTACTTACATCTAATTTTTGAATATTCTTTATATCTACATAATATAATAGTCTTATCATTTTAATTGTTTTCTCACTAACTAATTCTTCATTCTGATAACAATTCTTACATATATATCCGCCAGCTGAACTTGATAATGTTACTATTTGTTTATTACTTCCACACATACTACAACTATCTATACTAGGCATTACTCCTAAATATTCTAATAATTTTACTTCTAAGATTGCGGTTAAAATAGCTGGATCTAATCCTTCTTCTATTTTTACTAAAGTATCTTTTAATAAATCAAATATTAAAACATCATCATTCTGTTTAATTACTTGATATACTAAATCTAATATATATGAAGAATAAGATATTCTCTCTAAATCCATTATTATATTAGAAAAGGAATTAATAACATCTACTCCTATCAAGGTTGATAAACCATTTGGCTTATAATATACATGAAATGTTCCATATAATAGTTTCCTACTAACTCCTCTTAATTTACTTTTCATGCCTCTACAACCTTTAGACATTACTCCTATTAATCCATATTCTTTGGTTAAAATATTAAGTATCTTACTAGATTCACTATAATTAGTCTCACTTATTATAATTCCTTCAAAGCTTTCAATCTTCATGTCTATCACCACATTTACTTTTTAACTTTATAATAGTACCAATTACTCCTTATTTTAGCAGTAATTCCTTCACTACCATTACTATCAGACCACATCCATTTATCTCCACCTAATTCTAATAAGTCTAAACTAACATTTTTAAAACTCTCTGCTCTATCTACCACTGAGTAATAAAAACCATATTCTATATTCTTATCTTTTTTATAAGTAAACTGAACAATAGTATCATGCTTATCTCCTGCTTCATATACTTCTATTTTACTAATATGTTCTGGATACACTCCTTTATTACCTTTCATATAATTGGATGCTAATTCATCTAATTCTTTATAATTATTATTTACATATTTAGTAATATCTTCTAAATTTTTATTTTTTTGAAAATGTACAATTCCAAATACTAATACTCCACTAGCTATTATCCCTAACATTACTAGATTTTTTATCATATCGTTCTTTTTCATCTGCATCACCCTTAATCTTTTTCCATAAATTATAATATGAAATATTCCCAGTTTTTTGAAATAATTCCCATAATATATCTAAATTCATCTAATCACCTCTATTTATATATTGGTGATTATTATTATTTTTTATTCATCTTCATCTTTTAATCCTAATTCTAAAAAGTATCTCTCTTCATCTCTCCAATTCTTTATTGTTTTAACATAAGTCTCTAAAAATACTTTTTTACCTAAAAATTTCTCCATATCACTTCTAGCTCTAATTCCTATTTCTTTTAATAAAGCTCCTTGCTTACCAATTATTATTTTCTTTAAATTAGCTCTATCTACTACTATTAATACTTGGATATGTACTAAATCTTTTTTTTCTTCATAATTTTCTACATAACAAGTAACTGTATGTGGAACTTCATCATGTGTTAACTCTAATACTTTTTCTCTTACAAATTCAGCCATAATAAATCTTGTAGTTACATTAGTTAACTCTTCTTCTGAAAATATCTTATCTCCATCTTCTAATTGCTTCTTTATACAATTAATTAATAAAGATATATTATCATTCTTTCTAGCTGAAATTGGAATAATCTCACTAAAATCATATAATTCTTTTAATTTACTTATATCTTCTAATAACTTTTCTTTATTCTTAACTAAATCTATTTTATTTAATAATAGAAAGACTGGTACTCCTTTATCTTTTATTCTATCTAAGATAAATTGATCTCCCTTACCAAATCCTTTATTAATATCAATCAAGAATAATATTACATCTACTCCTTCTGTATTATTATAAGCTTTTTTATTCATTAAATTTCCTAATCTATTACTTGGTTTATGTATTCCTGGTGTATCTACAAATACAATTTGTGAATCATCATCATTATATATTCCTTGTATAACATTACGTGTTGTCCCACTAACATCTGAAGTAATAGCTAATTTCATTCCTAATATTTGATTTAATAAAGTACTTTTTCCTACATTTGGTCTTCCTACTAAACTAACAAATCCACATTTCATTTTAAATCTTCCTCTCCAAAAGGATAAGGACATATCTCTTCTACTGTATAATTGGTTATTTCTCCTTTCGTTGAACAACAATGAACAACAGCTTCCTTATCAAATAATTCTGAAATAACTTGTCTACATAAAAAGCATGGCATTCCAACTTTTCCTGAAGATACCATTACATATAATTCCTTAAAATCCCCCTTAGTATAACCATTACTAATAGCACTTAATATAGCACTTCTTTCAGCACAAACACTTGCTCCATAAGAAGCATTCTCAACATTTACTCCAAAGAATTCTACTCCATCTTTCATAACTGCTATTGCACTAACTTTAAAATTTGAATATGGACTATAACTATTCTTTTGAAGTTCTAATAATTTATCTAACATATTAACTCACCTACAAACGCAAATAATTTTGGTAAAAATATTATAAAACCAACAGTTGCGGCAATAATAGCCATCATTAACACTCCTGCTGATGCTGTATCTTTAGCCGCTTTCGCTAAAGGATGTACCTTAGGACTTGCTAAATCCACAACATACTCAATAGCTGTATTAAAAAACTCTGCCATTAAAACTAAACCAATTAAAATTAAACATACTAACCATTCTAAATAACTTATTTTTAAAAAGAAACCAAATATAATAACTAGAATAGCCATAAAAGTATGTATCTTTAAATTCTGTTCTCCATGATAAGATTTTATAATACCCTGAAAAGCATATTTAAAACTATTAACTAACCTTTTTTGATCAATCCCCATCTTTTTCTTAACTTTAGATCTTACTTTCTCTTCTAATTCCATAACTCTCTAAGACCTCCTCTTGTTTTTGAAACATAATTTTCTCATCTTCCTCAGTCATATGATCATACCCTAACAAATGATAAAAACCATGTACCGAAAGAAAAGCTAATTCTCGAAGCAATGAATGTCCATACTCCTTAGCTTGTTCCTTCGCTTTATCCAAAGAAATATATATATCTCCTAAAACCCTCTCTTCATCAGGTAAAACAATTGTCTCTTCATCTTCTAAAGCAAAAGTAATAACATCTGTTTCCCTATCTATTCCTCTATATTGCTTATTTAAATTATGTATATAGCTATTTCCTACAATAATAACATTAAATGAAGTATTCTCTAATTTTTCTTTGTCCATCGCATAATACAATACTTTCTCTACTGTATCTAACTCTTTTATATCTTCAT
>CALCBO010000137.1 GCA_937897245.1 uncultured Caryophanales bacterium
TATTATTATAATTATCTAAATTTTTCTTTTCTTTTTCTAATTCTTTTAAACTCTTCTCTAGTGTAGGTAATTCTTCTGGCATTGCACTTCCATTCTTTCTAATCGCTTCTCTTACATTTTTTCCTACAATGAAATGAGCTTTATTTGCTTTACTTTCACCAGTTACATTTTCTATTTTTAACTTTGCTTCAGCCTGAGTAATTCGAAAAAGATTAGCAGCAAGTTCTTCACTCCCCATATTATCTAGAATATCTTCCCTGTATCTAAGTTTCTTCCTTTTCGCAATATCATTAGCAGTCTCACCATTATAAAGACCTTTATAACCGCTATTATGAAATCTATCAAAGTTCTTAACCCCTGCTTTTTTAGCAGTAATATTTAAAGAATGGTTACCTTTTCTTGTTAAATCTCTTTGATAAAATCTTTTTTCATCTTCAGTAAGTTCGCTATACTCTTTTTCAGAAAGTTCTTGTTTTCTTGTTTGAATGGCAAAATAAGTTTGAGCTAAAGCAATAATTTTGATTCTTGGATTACAGTTTTGAACTATTAAATAACAGGCATATCTTGATAATTTATAATCAACAATTTTTCTAACTGTATTTGAACCAATACTAACCATTTTGTCCTTTAAGACAAAATGGTCTAAAGTACAATAATTACTACCTGTACAAGCATTCTCAGACTTTTTAATTACTCTATCAAACTTTCTCCATTCTTTATATTCTAATACTTCCATTAATTCTCTAGCCAACCAATATTCACAACCATTCTCATCTATATGTTTTATATCTTCAAATAATTCTTTTGTATATTCTTTTATTTCATCCACTTTATCATCTTCCTTTCTTTATGATATATACTTCTCTATCTTCAAATTACTATTATTAAATCTTAAAGTAACACTACCATCTCTATCAGTCCTATATATTTTTGTATAATATTTCTTTAACCTTAAAAGAGTCTCCCTATTAGGATGTTTAAACTTATTATTCTTCCCAGCCGATACTAAAGCTATTTTAGGATTAACTTCATCTAAAAACCCCTCACTGCTACTATATTTACTACCATGATGACCTAATTTTAAAATATCTACATCCACCAAATCATAATTATTTAAAATGTACTCTTCACTATTAAAATTAGCATCTCCCATAAACAACATTTTATATTTACTATATTCAACATATAAAACAATACTACTAGAATTCTCATCTCCCAAATCATGATTAATAGAATACATCTTAAAATCCCCTAATTCAAAATAAGTACCCTCTCTACATACTTCGACATTACCATGCCTCTTAATAACAGCTCTTTCTAAATAATTAAACTTTCCCTCATTAACAAACACTTTATCTACTTTAATCTTATCTAACAAATTTAAACTATCTCCTAAATGATCATAATCTCCATGAGTTAACACTAAATAATCTAACTTCCTAATTCCTAAACTCTTAAGTAATGGATAAGTAGTCTGATAAAAAACAGATGTTTTACTTTTCCCATCGTAAGACATAATTCCCCCAGTATCAATAAGCATACTTTTTCCATTAGAATGAATTAAAAAAGAATCACCCTGTCCAACATCAATCATTTCAATATAATCACTTTGATCAAAATAAGGTATTAAAAAATGAATGAGTAAACAAAAAAAGAATAAACATAAAAAGACTTTCTTCTTACTTATTCCAAAGAGTAGTAATAAAACAAAATAAATAATATAAACTATAAAAGGAAGTCTCATAAAAACAATTTTTCCAAAATAAATCTTATTTAATAATAAAGAAACATTCTCTAAAACACTAATTAAAACAAGAAAAATGTTATTTAAAAAAGGAAATAATAAAACTACTAAACTAAATGGAAAAATAATAACACTTACAAAAGGTACAAAGAATAAATTATAAAATATACTACCTATATTAATTTGTTGAAAACTATATAGACTAATAGGTAATCCAACTAAAAAAGATAATAATGAAGCTTTAAGCAAAGACTTAAAATAATTCTTATCCTGTATCATATCTCCCAATAGTAATAAGAAATAACTAATCACATAAGAATATAAAAAACCAACATCAAAACAATTATATGGATTAACAAATAAAGAAATAGAAAGAATTAGAATACACAACTCTTCTCCTCCAACATAAAAATAATATTCTTTATTGATTGTAAATAGAATATAAAATAATATTCCTCTAAACATCGAAGTAGTATTACCTACAAACAACCAATATAATAATAAAATAAATATAGTTATTATAAATACTTTTTTCTTATTCTTTATAAATCTTCCTAACAATTTATCTATTAATTGTACTAAGAGAGTAATATGCATCCCACTTATTGCGAATAAATGACTAATTCCATTCTCTTGATAACTTCTTTTAACCTTATCATTTAAATAACTCTTATCTCCTAATATAAAAGTATAAAGATAAGGATTATTAGAAAAGCGTTTAATTAATCGTTCTTTTAATAAATAAAAAATATTATAATTCTTCTTTAGTATCTTATAAGAATTAACTTTCATTGAATAATAAATACCTTGTCTTTTAAGATACTCCCTATAATTAAACAAATACTTTGTCGTATTTCTGTTAGGTATTTTAAAATCTCCTTCTACTTTTATACTATCTCCTAAATGTAGATTAACTTTCTTATCTTTAATATAATAATTAGCTATAATTGTTTCTTTATTTTTTAAATATAATCTCAAACTATTATCTTTTTTTATTATCTTAGTAATAACTCCATAAAACTCATGAGTATTAATATCAATAATACTTTTTCTCTCACTATTAATAAATATAAATGTATATAATATAGCTAATAAAAATATAATATAATACATATATTTACACAGTAATATTTTCCTTAATCTGAGCAAATGTACTATCTCCTATTCCTGATACTTTAGTAATATCTTCAATACTTTGAAAAGGACCATTAGTCTCTCGATAATTAACTATATCTTTAGCTTTAGCCTCTCCTATACCTGGTAAAGTCTTTAATTCTTCTACTCCAGCTGAATTAATAGATATTTTACCTCCATCACTTACTTTATTATTACTATCAGTACTACTACTATTATTCTCTATACAAGCATCATTCTTTAAAGAATTATCATCTGGTTTATTACACTTTTCTTGAACTACTTTTTCTTTTTCTTTAGTAACTTCAAATTCTCTTACTTGATCTTTACTATATATTATTATTACCATCTCATCTTTTATTTTTAAACTTAGATTAATAACTGAAGTATCAGCATTATCAGTAAGTCCACCTGCTTGTTCAATTACATCAATTACTCTAGAATCAGCTTTTAAAGTATAAATTCCTGGCATGTTAATCTCACCTTTAATATCGACTTTAAATTCCTCTGTATTATCATCTTCTTTTTTATTCACCTTCTTTTTACTAGTATTTTTCTTTTCTGTTAATAATGATATACTATCTTTCTTCTTCCCTTTAGGTTTCAGTGAAATAAACCCTATTATTAATAAACCTCCTAGTAGAATTGTAATAAATATTCCCATTATAATTTGTTTTCGATAACGATAATGAAATGTTATAAAAACCACCTCCTAAATAATTATTCAAAAAAAAAGAAAAGTCTTCCAACTTTTTCTATCTTTTTCTATATTTTTTTACTTGTTTTCTTCTAATAATTGGTGGTTCTTCAAGTATTGTTTCATCATCACTAACTCCAATTGGTACTTTTGCCATTAATTCTTCTTCAACTTCTAAAAGATTTTTATTATATACTTTGGCTCCAGCACTTTGTCTGTTACCTCCACCATGTAACTCTTGCATAATTTGCCCAACATCAACTCTTTTTCCTCCACGAGCTGAAATATGTATTCCCCCATCAATTACATAACCTAATGCAAAAGATGCATCTATTCCATGAAACTTCATCATTCTATCAGCTGCTTTAGCATAATCTTCTTTTAAATAAATAGACTCAGGAGCATTACGATTAAGAGTAAAAGATACTTGAATAGGAGCTAATAATGAATCACTATATTTCTTTATAATAGTTCCATTTATTATTAAATTACTAATTCTACAGAAACTATCAAATTCTTCTAAAAACAAACTATTTACATAATCTATATCAGCACCTTTATCAATAAGTTTTTCTGCTACATCATGAGTTCTTGAACTAGTATTTTGTTTAAAACGATGAGTATCTAAACTAATACCCGCTAATAAATAATTCGCAACATCCCTTGGATATTTTAAATGAGCAACCCAAAGTACTCTAGCTACTATTTCTGATGCACTACTAACTTTAGTACTAATAAAATTATATGGTGATTTTATTGTATCTTCATCTACAGAATGATGATCTATTACTATAATATCTCCAACTTTATCTAAAGAATCTCCAACAGATATCATATGCTTCTTATTAACATCAGTAACTAATAATAAAGATTTTTCATTACATAAATTTAAGAAATCACTTTTCTTAATAATTGGAAATCTTCCTTCACTCTCTTTTAATATTCTCCGAACTCCTGGTTCAATTATTGTCTCATCATCATCTATAATAATATAAGCATCACGATGAAGAGACTTAGCTAACATATAAAGACCTATCGCTGAACCTACAGAATCAAAATCAGGACTATTATGACCCACTATAAAAACATTTGAACTCTCTAATATTTTAGAAGTCAATAAAAGCCTTAATTCTCTAATCTTACCCGAATTCATGGCCACTCTCTCCTCTTTAAAACAGCTATAATATATCATAATACTTAAAAAAATGCAATAAAAAAGAAGTCATCAGACTTCCCCTATCTTTTTCTATGTTCACCAAGGATTCCATTTTCTACACTAACTCTTTGCACAATAGTTAAAGCTGCAATCAAACAGATTGTAAAACTACCACCATAACTCATAAAAGGAAGTGGTACTCCAGTCATCGGCATTAATCCCATAATACCCATTAAATTAATCACAATATGTACAAAAATATATGTAGCTACTCCATAACACATAATAGCTCCTCTATTATTAGGAGATTTTCTACCAATCCATAATATTCTAAATAATACAAATATATATAATAAAATCAAAATAACTCCAGTAACAACACCTAACTCTTCAACAATAATTGCAAAAATAAAGTCTGTATAAGGTTCTGGTAAATATAAATATTTTTGCGTAGAATTACCAAGTCCTACACCTGTTAATCCCCCATTATTAATAGCTATATAACAATTACAAACTTGATTACCATTATCTAAAATCTTATCACAAGGTCTTGAAAAATCAAATCTATCTAACTGTCTTTCTAATAAAACACCTTTACCACTTCCAATTAAAGAAAAAACAACAACAGTAACAATACCTAAACCTGCAAAAATAGTTTTATATTTAATCTCTTTCGCAATTGGTACAACAAAGAATATAGAACTCACAATAGCACAATATATAATAGTAGTACCCAAATCAGGTTGAATAAAAATTAATCCCGCAATAACTGCACATATTGCCATCGGAAATAGACATTTCCCCCATTTATTTAAATATTTACTATTCCGCTCATAATAATAAGCCAAAAAGACTATTGTAATTACTTTAATAAATTCACTAGGTTGTACACTAAAAAAACCTAAGTCAAACCAACTAATAGCTTGATTCTGAGCAGTACCTATAATCAATAAAGTAACTAAAGAAGCAATACCTATTAATAATAATCCCCAAGAAAAAAATCCATAAGACTTAGTATTAAACCGAATCATAACTAAAAACAAAACAAAACCAATTAATAAAAAAACACCTTGTTTTATAAAATAATTATATGGACTAACCGCATGAGACATATAAGCAGTAACATTACTAGCAGAAAACACCATAATTAAACCAAATATAAATAATACTAAAGTAACTAACAATAAAGGTTTATCAATATATTTAATAATCTTTCTCATGCTATCATCCCTTCTATAATAAATATACCACAAAATAAACAAATTAAATTATAATTCTTCATAAAAATCACAAAAAATGTAAAATAACATACTCTATACTAGATTAGTAAAGGAGGGATTATATGTATTACTATGGTGGTGGAAGTACTTGTTGTCCAAATACTACTTCTTATTATTATCCCATATATCAAGGAAATAATAACTCTAATTATGCAATTATCTTAGTACTATTCATTCTATTAGTAATTATTATTGGTACTAGATGGACTAATTAATAAAAAGAACAACTAGTTCTTTTTTGACATTTATTATTATTATTCTTATAATATCTATTGGTGATTTTATGATTAATAATTATTTAAAAGCAATTAGTATTGTAAATAAAAAGTATAAACAAGTAGATAATTATTATCCTTTATTTGTCTTAGGAATATAGGTAATGTAATCCGCATTGGATTCCATTGCCTGATTATTATCATTGGTAACGGAAAATACCACCGCACCGCGGCTACGTACTTCCACAATATTGCTGATGGTTTTCGCGTAGAGTTCCTCCTGGGTAACTACAGCAACCACTAAAGTGCCCTCTTCAATCAAGGAAATAGTGCCATGCTTTAATTCTCCAGCAGCATATGCCTCAGAATGAATATAGGAAATCTCCTTTAGTTTCAGTGAACCTTCCAGGGAAATCGCGTAGTCGATACCTCGACCAATGAAAAAAACATTCTCTGCACCAGAATAACGATTTGCAAATTTCTGGATTTTTTCTTTGTTTGAAAGAAGTCGTTCAATCTGATTTGGCAGTTTTTCCAAATCCACAAGGTAAGAAGCCAGTTCGGTATCTGTAATCTGTCTGCGCACATGGGCAAATTTCATAGCAAGAAGATACTGTGCCACAAGCTGACAGCTGTATGCCTTGGTGGTGGCAACAGAGATTTCCGGACCAGCCCAGGTATACATCACTTTATCTGCTTCACGGGCAATAGAACTACCCACTACATTTACAATTCCAAGGGTTTTCACTCCGCGGCTTTTTGCAAGGCGAA